>NZ_JBFRCU010000030.1:0-72310 GCF_052113205.1 Inquilinus sp. YAF38
GCGCCGCCCCGGTCGCGACCAGGGCCAGCAGGGCGATCGCCGCCGAGGCCGCGCCGCGCCGCAGCGCCAGCGCTGCGAGACCGAGCGCCAGGGCCAGTGCCGCCAGGGCGGCGGTGGCGCCATAGCTGGTGCCGCAGCCGGTGGCCCAGGCGATGGGCTGGCCGAGCCCCGCCAGCGGCAGGTCCAGCGCATCCAGCCCCTGCAGCCCGACCGAGATCGGCGCCGCCGCGAGGCCCAGCAGCATCAGCACGGCCGCCATTCGGGCAGCGCCGCGCGGCAGGGCCGCGATCCAGGCGCGGAAGGCGACGGCGCCGACGCCGAGGAACAGCGCGGCGTAGAGGACAATCCGGACCAGCCAGATTGCCGCCTGCACCGGCCGGTCCGCCGTGTCCGCCGCCTGGGGCGGCGCGGCGCCGGGCGCGCCGATCGAGAACACCACCGACCCACCGACCGGGTGCCCGTCCTCCGACACCACGCGCCAGCTCAGCACATGGGTGCCGGGGCCGAGGCCGGGCGGCGCCGCGATCACCAGGGTCGCGTCCTCCAGCCGGGCGTCGCCCAGCGCCACGGCGCTGCCGTCGGGCCGGATCAGCCGCAGCACCAGGGGCGACACCGGCTCGTTGAAGCCCAGGCGGAAGCTGCCGGGTGCCGTTCCCAGCACCGCATTCTCCGCCGGCTCCGCCTGGATCAGCGAGGCATGCGCCCACGCCGCCTGCGGGGCGAGGAGGGTGAGGAGGAGAACGAGAAGGACGGTTCGTAGGTTGGGTTCGCGATGAGCGAACCCAACATGCCTGTCAGCCGTCGCTGCGGCCCGATGTTGGGTTCGCGAATGCGAACCCAACCTACGATGCGCCGTCACTTCTTCGGCAACAGCTTGATGCCCGGCGCGGGGGTCTCGTAGTCGTCGGCATCCTTGCCCTCGGCCGGGATCTCGATCCAGCGGTCGGTGCCGGCCTCGCAGTCCTGGACCACCGGGAAGTACAGATGCGCCCCGGGCTTCAGCCCGGCGGTCAGGTAGCCGCGGAAGACGAATTCGTCATAGAACTCGTCCGGCAGCCTGCCGCCGCTCCACACCACCTCGGTCACGCCTTCGCTGGTGGGCGTGCCGTAATAGTCGTAGGACGCGGCGTATTTGCCCTTCACCGTCTCCAGCGTCCAGCCGGGCTTCGGCATCGGCTTGACCGCGATCATCCCCTCGGGAATCTGGACGCGGATCTTCACGGTGGGCGAGCCTTCGCAGCCATGCGGCACGCGCAACACCGCCTTGTAGGTGCCGCCGACCGGCGCCTCCTGCGTCTCCAGCGTGACATGGGCGAAGGCCGGGGCGGACGCGGCCAACAGGGCCACCGCAGGCAGGAATGATTTCAGCATGACTATCTCCAGGCTGCCGGCTCGGCCGGCAATGATTGAACGGGAAAAGGACTAGGTGCCGCTGATCAGGCGGCGTAATGCGGCCAGCCGCTCCGGCTCGGGCGTGCCATAGGCGATGGTGTCGGTGAACCGCCCCTCGGCATCCATCAGATACACCATGGCCGAATGGTCCATGGTGTAGTCGCCGTCGCTGGTCGGCACCTTGCGCCAGTACACCCGGTAGGATTTCGCCACGGCGGCGATCTCGTCCGGGCTGCCGGTCAGCCCGGTGATGCGGCGGTCGAAGGACTGCAGGTATTCCCGCAACATCTCCGGCCGGTCGCGCTCCGGATCGACGGTGACGAACAGCACGCGCAGCCGGTCGGCGTCGGGGCCCAGCGCCTCCAGCGCCTGCGACATCTCCCACAGCGTGGTCGGACAGACCTCCGGGCAATGGGTGAAGCCGAAGAACACGGCGAAGGGCCGGCCCTTCAGCTCGGCGTCGCTCAGCGTCGTCCCGGCCTGGTCGGTCAGCCGGAACGGGCCGCCCGGCAGCGCGCCGGACACCACCGGGCGGGTCGACGGGTCCTTGGAATAGACCAGCAGGAAGCCGGCGCCTCCCACCAGGATGGCGGTGATGGCCAGCAGCACCGGCACCAGGATGCGGGCGCGCATCTCAATGCCCTGCCCCGGTCGAGCCGATGGATTGGACATCGAAGGTGACCGGGATGGTGCCGGCCTTCTCGAGGGTCATGGTGCCGGCGAAGCTCTCGCCCGCCTTCAGCGGCCGCTTCAGCTCCAGCAGCATCAGGTGGTAGCCGCCGGGCGCCAGCGCGGCGGTGCTGTTGGCCGGGACGGGCACGCCGCCCTCGACCGGCCGCATGGTCATGATGCCGTCCTTGACGCCCATCTCGTGGATCTCGACCCGGCCGGCCACCTCGGCTGTGACCGAGACCAGCCGGTCCGGCTCGGACCCGTGGTTGCGGATCTCGGCATAGCCGCCGCCGACCTTCGCCGCCGGCGGCGTCGCCCGGGCCCAGGGGTGGACCACCTCGATCGAGCCGGATTTGAATTCGTGCGCGGCGGCCGGGCCGATGGCCAGCAGGGCCAGGGCGGCGGCGAGGACGGCAGAACGCAGTCGTGCCATCAGGGACATGGGATGTGCTCCAGGCTTTGGCCGGGCGGCGCGTCTGTGGCGCCAGGCTCCGGCCGTGAACCGATTGGGCCCGCCGGCGGCGGACACGGCTGGGTCAGGCCTGGGCGGGAGGGGCTCGTGGATTGGCCGGAGAACGCTGTGGCGCGGTCGCGACCGGCGCCAATGGCAAGGGCGCGGGCTCGGTCCGGCCGGCCAGATGCGGCACCAGCAGCACGGCGACGAAGGCCGGCACCGGGGCGCCGCTGAACATGCTGCAACCGGTGGTGCAGCAATCGGGCAGATGCGGATGGCCGGCCGGCTGGTCGGGACGGACAGGCGCAGACCCGTCATCGGTCTGGCAGAGGGCGGAGAGCGGGTCGAAGGCGGGCGCCGCGCTGGCGCCGATGGCGAGACCGCCGAGGATGGCTTGGATGAACAGCAGATAGGCCGCGCCGAGCGCGACCCATGATGTCCGTCTCCGTGCCGACCTCATGCGCACGTGTCCGTGCTCCCCCTTCGTCCCGGCCGGGATATCACGGCCGTGGCCGGGCGCAAACCCGGCCGGTCTGCGACATGGTGCCCGCGATCAGCCCCCGACTCACGAGATTTTGAAGCCACGGGCCAGCGCATCGGCGTTGCGCGCCAGCAGGCCGAGATCGGTGCCGACCGCGACGAAGCGGTAGCCCCAGTCGATGTAGCGCCGGGCCTCGGCCTCGACCGAGGTCAGGATGCCGGCCGGCTTGCCGATCGCGGTCAGGCGCCGCACCGCGTCCTGGATCGCGGCCTGCACCTCCGGATGCTGGGAGTTGCCGATATGGCCCAGCGACGCCGACAGGTCGGACGGGCCGATGAACACGCCGTCGACGCCGTCGACCGAGGCGATCTCCTCGATCCGCGCCAACGCCTCGCCGGTCTCGACCTGCAGCAGCACGCAGATCTCGGCATCGGCCTTCTTCAGGTAGTCGGTCACCCGGCCGTAATGGCTGCCGCGGCCGCTGGTGGTGATGCCGCGGATGCCGGCCGGCGGATAGCGGCAGGCGGCCACGGCGCGGCGCGCCTCATCGGCGTTCTGGACGAAGGGGATCAGCAGCGCCTGGGCGCCGATGTCCAGGATGCGCTTGATCAGCACCGGGTCGTTCCAGGCCGGCCGCACGATGCCCGTGGCCGTGCCGCGCGAAGCGGCCTGTAACTGCGCCAGCAGGTCCGGCAGCTCGTTCGGCGAGTGCTCTGTATCGAACAGGATCCAGTCGAAGCCGCTGTCGCCGATGATCTCGGCGACGATGTTGCTGCACAGGCTGCTCCACAGCCCGATCTGGGTCTGTCCCGCGGCCAGCGCCGCCTTGAACCGGTTGCGGTCGAGTTCCATCCATCGTCCTTTCGCTCAGACCGCCCGCCGCGTCTCGCAGCGGCGCATCGCCGTGATGTCGCCCCGGAACTCGGCCCGGCCCTGCGCCGCCAGCTGGCGCAGCCGCCAAAAGCAAAAGGCGTCGGTGGCGAAGAAGCCGGTGATGGTGCCCATCGGCCGGCCGATCACGCGGGCGGCCGGCTCCCAGTCGGGGCCGAGCGCCGCCAGGATCTCGCCGTCATGGGCTTCGATCGGGTGGGTGGTGATGGTGCCGGCGCGGTGGTGGCGCAGACCCCCGCTTTCGGCGCGCAGACGCGCCCACTCCGCGGCCAGCCGGGCCCGTCGCTCAGGCGCGACCGGCCGGGCCGCGGCCGTGGCGATGTCCTCCGGCGGCAGCATCGCCACCGCCGCCATGTCGCGCCGCCCGGCTTGGGGCAGCAGCTCCGGGCCGACCGCCACCTCCTCGACCGGCGTGGCCGCGTCGCGCAGCGCCCACAGCGCCCGGCGCAGCATCAGCTGCTCGGCGGCGCCGGTGCCGTGCCAGATGACGATTTTCGCCGCCGCATCCGGCAGATCGCGCAACGCAGCCGACTCGGCAGCCAGTTGCTCGACGAAGGTCCCGCCGGTCTCGATCGCCGCGCGGTCCTCGTCCGGGAACACCGCGTGCCAGAAGGCGGCGCGGGCGTCGGGCCGGTCGCTGTCGACATCGTCCAGCGGGCCGACCGCCAGGTCGTCACGCAGGACCAGCACCGCCGACCCGGGCAGCCCTGCGCGGATCACCCCGGCGGCGCTGTCGCCGCAGCACAGATGCAGCACGGGACCAGTCATCGCGACTCCTTCCGGACCGCGACTATAGCAACCCGATCGCGGCGGCACAGCGCGGCGCTACGACGTCGCCGATTCGGCCTCGCCCGAAGGCTGGGCCGCCGGAGGCCGGGGCAGCAGCGCCGCGCCCAGCAGCGCCGCCAGCGCGGCGAAGCCGGCCCCGGCCAGGAAGGCGGCCTGATAGCCGCCGACCAGCGCCACCGGCTGGGCAGCGCCCGCGGCCAGCAGACCGCCGGTGCGCGACGCCGCTAGGCTGGCCAGGATCGCGAGGCCGAGCGCCCCGCCCATCATGAAAGCGGTGTTGACCATGCCGGAGGCGAGGCCGGACTCGGTCGGTGTGACCTCGCTCATCGCCGCCAGCAGCACCGGGTTCAGCGCCATGCCGCAGCCGAGGCCGAGCAGCAGCATGCCGGGCAGCACATGCAGGGCGAAGCGACCCTCCACCGGTGCCCAGGCGAACAGCGCGAGCCCGGCCGCCGCCAGCAGCAGCCCGACCACGATCGGCAGACGGATGCCGAAGCGCATCACCAGCTTCGCCGACAGGCCGAGTGAGAAGGCCGCCATGATCAGGTTGGCCGGCAGAAAGGCCAGGCCGACCTCCATCGGGCCATAGCCCAGCACCTGCTGCATGTAGAGGGCGGACAGGAAGAACCAGGCGAACATCGCGGCCGCCCACAGCACGCCGACGACATTGGCCACAGCCAGGCTGCGCAGCCGGAACAGGCCGAGCGGCATCAAGGGCGCCGCCACCCGGCTCTCGATCACCACGAAGGCCACCAGCAGCACCACGGCGCCGCCGAGCAGGCCGAGCGTGTGGGCCGAGGTCCAGCCGGCCTCGTTGCCGTTGACGATGGCATAGACCGCCAGCATCAGCGCCGCGGTCACCGCGATCGCGCCGGCGATGTCGAGCCGCCCGTCCGCCGCCTCGTTGCGAGTCGCCGAGAGCAGCGCCAGCGACAGGGCAAAGACGGCGATACCGATCGGCAGGTTGATCAGGAAGATCCAGTGCCAGCTCAACGCCCCGGTCAACAGGCCGCCCAGCAGCACGCCGATGCTGCCGCCGCCGGCGCAGACGAAGCCGTAGACGCCCATGGCCTTGGCCCGGTCGGCCGGCTCGGTGAACAGGTCCATGATCAGCGACAGGGCGACGGCGGAGACCACGGCGCCGCCCAGCCCCTGCACCGCCCGGGCGGCGACCAGGAAGGTTTGGCTCGTCGCGAGGCCGCAGACCAACGATGCCACGGTGAACACGGCCAGGCCGATCAGGAACAGCCGGCGGTGGCCGAACAGGTCGCCCAGCCGACCGCCCAGCAGCAGGAAGCCGCCGAAGGTCAGCATGTAGCCGTTCACCACCCAGGCGAGGGTCGAATCGTTGAAGCCGAGATCCGCCTTGATCGAGGGCAGCGCCACGTTCACGACGGTCGAATCCAGCACGATCATCAGCACGCCGAGGCACAGCACGCCCAGCGCCAGCCAGCGTCCATTCTGGGGCGCCGCCGCGCTGGAATCGGCATGGCGGTCGGTCATGGCGTTCTCCCCTGATGCTGTGCCGTGCGGTCGGCCGGCCTCGATGGGCGCAGCCGCCATGGCAGGGCCCCGGATCGGCGGCCTCGTTTCTTAACTTTGGGGTTGAGTATCACGCTTCGGCCGGCCGGGGCAAGACCCCGATCCTAGCCACCAGCGTCAGATCAGGCCCTCGTGGCGCAGCGCCTGCTGCACCGCCGGCCTCGCCTCCACCCGGTCGGAATAGGCCGGCAGCGGGTCGGGCAACGGCAGGTTCAGCGCCTTGGCCCAGCGCAACATGACGTAGAGATAGGCGTCGGCCACGCTCATCTCCCGGCCGAACAGATAGTCGCCATCCAGCCGCCCGGCGAGATAGGCGAAGCGCTGCGCCGCCACCCCGTCGACGACCTCCTTCTCCTGGTCGCCGGTCGGGAAGATCGACCGGATCAGCAGCTTGTGCAGTTCGGCGGCGATGAAGCTCAGCATCTCGGCCAGCCGGACCCGCCCCAGCTCTCCGCCGGGCGCCAGCTGCGGCGCGCGCTCCGCCACCCAGGTTAGGATCGCGGCGTTCTCGGTCAGCACCGTGCCGTCATCCAGCACCAGCGCCGGGACGTAGCCCTTTGGATTGATCGCGGTGAAATCGTCACCCGCTTCGGTCCGCCGGGTCGGGATGTCGACCTTGATCCGGTCGAATTCCAGCCCGGCCTCGTGCAGGGCGATGTGATCGGCCAGGCTGCAGGCGCCGGGGGCGAGGTACAGTTTCATGGCAGGGCCTCCTCCGTGTCTGGATGACGCGATCACGACTCGCTCTTCGGCAGCGACCCGAAATAGACCACGACCTCCCGAACCCGGCCGGCCTCGAAGCGGAAGTGCTCGACGTTGCGAAAGCGGATGCCGGAGGTCAGCTCCAGCTCGTACTGCACCAAGGCCTCGTCACCGCGGTCGAACAGCCGCTCGATGGTGAAGCGGCGCATCGCCTTGCTGTTCGGCCAGCAGCGCTCGAAATAGGCCGCCCGGTCGACGTGGTCGTCATACGGGCTGGTGAAGGTAAAGCCCTCGCCCACCAGGCTTTCGAGGGTCGCCCGATCCTTAGTCTCATAGGCGCCGTAATAGGCCCGGATCAACGCCGGGACGTCGGTCTTACCCGTGTCCATCGCTCGCTCCTCCAGTGTGGGAAAGGCGGGATCAGTGCGCCGCCCGCCGCCGCAGCAGGGCATCGAGCTTGACCAGCAGCGAGCGCCAGCCGCCCTCCCGGATCTCCGGCTGGTCGCCGCCATCCAGGAAAGCCGCCTGCTCGGTGAAGATCAGCCTGGTGCCTGCCCCGTCCGGCAGCAGCTCGACCGTGCTCAGCGAGGCCGAGATCCGGGTGTCGCCGCGGTCGATGGTGTAGCTGAACACGATGCGCCGGTCCGGCACGATGTCGGCGTAGCGGGTCTCGTTGCGGTAGACCGGGTCGCCGGCCGGGCCGAAGCGGCTGGTCTCAAGGCCGCCGATGCGGAAGTCGAATCGCGGCTCCACCAGCGCCCAGTCCTCGCCGGGCGCGCCCCAGACCAGCCGCGCGGCGGGGTCGGCCCAGGCCGCGAACACCCGGGCCGGCGTCGCGTCGTAGCGCCGCTCGATGGTGAAGCCGCCGTGCTGCACGGATCGCTCGCTCATGGCGTTTCCTCCCGGCGCGCTCTTGTTGCTTAAGTGGCAGCTTCAGTATCATGGTGGTCGGGCGGAGGCAAGGCGGCGTGCCGGCGGTTTTGACCTGGACGGCAACGACGCGGTAGAAGCAGCCCCTTCCGGTTCCTCATCACAACATGTCCGGTCGTTCGATGATCTCCATCAGCCAGCGCATCGCCGACGAGCTCTCCGTGCGCGAGGCCCAGGTCGCCGCCACGATCGAGCTGCTCGACGGCGGCGCGACCGTTCCCTTCGTCGCCCGTTACCGCAAGGAGGCGACGGGCGGGCTGGACGACACCCAGCTGCGCACGCTGGACGAGCGGCTGCGCTATCTGCGTGAGCTGGAGGAGCGCCGGAAGACGATCCTCGACAGCATCGCCGAGCAGGGCAAGCTGGACGACGTGCTGCGCGCCCAGATCGAGGCGGCCGAAACCAAGGCCCGGCTCGAGGACATCTACCTGCCCTACAAGCCGAAGCGCCGGACCAAGGCGATGATCGCCCGCGAGGCCGGGCTGGAGCCGCTGGCCGATTCGCTGCTGGGCGACCCCAGCCGTGACCCGCAGGAGGCCGCGGCCGCCTTCATCGATGCCGAGAAGGGCGTGGCCGATGTCGCCGCCGCGCTGGACGGTGCCCGCTCGATCCTGGTCGAGCGCTTCGGCGAGGATGCCGACCTGATTGGCACCCTGCGCGAGGAGGCGTGGACCCGCGGCCGGCTGCTGTCCAAGGTGCGCGACGGCAAGCAGCAGGCGGGGGCCAAGTTCTCCGACTATTTCGACTATGCCGAGAAGCTGACCAAGCTGCCCTCGCACCGCATCCTGGCCCTGTTCCGGGGCGAGAAGGAGGAGGTGCTGTCGCTGACCCTCGAGCCGGAGGAAGCGCCTGCGGACAAGGCCCCCGGCCTGTACGAGCAGCGCATCGCCAACCGCTTCGGCATCATTGCTCAGGGCCGGCCGGGCGATGCCTGGCTGGTCGAGACGGTGCGCTGGGCCTGGCGCACCAAGATCCTGGTCCATCTCGACATCGACCTGCGGCTGCGCCTGTGGCAGGCGGCGGAGGAGGAGTCGGTGAAGGTCTTCGCCGGCAATCTGCGCGACCTGCTGCTGGCCGCGCCGGCCGGCACCCGCGCCACCATGGGCCTCGACCCCGGCTTCCGCACCGGGGTGAAGGTCGCGGTGGTCGATGCCACCGGCAAGGTCCTCGCCACCACCGCGATCTTCCCGCATGAGCCGCAGAAGCGCTGGGACGACTCGATCGCCACCCTGGCCGAACTCGCCGAGGCCCACGCGGTCGACCTGGTCGCCATCGGCAACGGCACGGCGTCGCGCGAGACCGACAAGCTGGCCGCCGAGCTGATGAAGCGGCACCCGGAGCTGACGCTGACCAAGGCGGTGGTGTCGGAGGCCGGGGCTTCGGTCTACTCCGCCTCGGCCTTCGCCTCGCAGGAGCTGCCGGAACTCGACGTGTCGCTGCGCGGCGCGGTGTCGATCGCCCGGCGGCTGCAGGACCCGCTGGCCGAGCTGGTGAAGATCGACCCGAAGTCGATCGGCGTCGGCCAGTACCAGCACGACCTCAGCGAGACCAAGCTGTCGCGCTCGCTCGACGCCGTGGTCGAGGATTGCGTGAACGCGGTCGGCGTCGACCTCAACACCGCGTCGGCGCCGCTGCTGGCCCGGGTCTCCGGCGTCGGCGAGGGGTTGGCCCAGAACATCGTGCAGCACCGCGACGCCAACGGCCCGTTCCGGATCCGCGCGGCCTTGAAGGACGTGCCGCGGCTCGGGCCCAAGGCGTTCGAGCAATGCGCCGGCTTCCTGCGCATCCCGAACGGCGACGACCCGCTCGACGCCTCGGGCGTGCACCCCGAAGCCTATCCGGTGGTGCGCCGGATCATCGAGGCGACGGGCGGCGAGATCAAGGCGCTGATCGGCAACAGCGCCACCCTGCGCGGGCTGGAGCCGGAGCGCTTCATCGACGACAGCTTCGGCGTGCCGACGGTGACCGACATCCTGCGCGAGCTGGAGAAGCCGGGCCGCGACCCGCGCCCGGCCTTCAAGACCGCGACCTTCAAGGAGGGCGTCGAGAAGCTGAGCGACCTGCAGCCCGGCATGGTGCTGGAAGGCGTGGTCACCAACGTCGCGGCGTTCGGCGCCTTCGTCGATATCGGCGTGCACCAGGACGGGCTGGTGCATATCTCGGCGATGTCGAAGACCTTCGTGAAGGACCCGCGCACCGTGGCCAAGCCGGGTGACGTGGTGAAGGTCAAGGTGCTGGAGGTCGACCCGCAGCGGAAGCGCATCGGCCTGACCATGCGGCTCGACGATGACGGCCAGGCGCGGCCGCCGCGGCGCGAGAACGCCGCTCCGGGTGGGCGGCAGGAGGGCCGCGCCGAGGGCCGCCGGGACGAGCGTCCGCGGCACCAGCAACAGGCTCGGTCCGGACAGCCGGGCCAGGGCGGCCAGGGTCGCGCGGACCAGAGTCAGGGCGCGCAAAATCAGGGGGGGCAGGGCCGCGATGGCCAGGGCCGCGGCAGTCAGGGTCAGCAACGGCACGGCCGACCAAGCCAGGACTCGGGATCGCAGCGTCCGCCTCAGGCGAAGCCGCAGCACCAGACCCAACAGAAGCCGCGTACCCCGGCGCCGGAACCCGACGGCGCCATGGCCGAAGCCCTGCGCCGCGCCGGGCTGGTGAAGAGCAAGTAGAGCTAGCGGGGCGTCGCCGACCTCACCGGCCATCTCGCATTGCCTCTCCCGCCAGGCGGGAGAGGCAACGCGTCAGGCTGGAATCTTCGCTGGCGTCACCCTTGCCACCGCCGGAACAGCACGCTGGCGTTGACGCCGCCGAAGCCGAAGCCGTTCGACAGCGCGTGCTCGATCTGGCCGCGCCGGGCCTCCAGCGCCACCAGGTCGATGCCGGCGGCGTCCGGGTCGGGGTTCTCCAGGTTCAGCGTCGGCGGCATGATCTGGTCGCGCAGTGCCAGCACGGTGAACACCGCCTCCAGCCCGCCCGCCGCGCCCAGCAGGTGGCCGGTGGCGGATTTGGTGGCGCTCACCGCCACCGTTCCATTGGTGCCGAACAGCGCCTTGATCGCCGCCATCTCGCCCTTGTCGCCGACCGGGGTGGAGGTGGCGTGTGCGTTCAGATGCTGCACGTCGCCGGGCTCGATCCCGCCCTGGGCGAGCGCAATCTCCATCGCCCGGCGGGCACCGTCGCCATCCTCGGGGCCCGCGGTCATATGATAGGCGTCGGCGGTGGTGCCATAGCCGATCAGCTCGGCGATCGGCGTGGCGCCGCGGGCCAGCGCGTGGTCCAGCGCCTCGATCACCATCAGCCCGGCGCCCTCGCCCATGACGAAGCCGTCGCGGGCCTGGTCGAACGGGCGGGAGGCACGCTCCGGCGTCTCGGCGAAGCCGGTCGACAGGGCCCGGGCGGCCGCGAAGCCGCCCAGGCTGACCCGGTCGATGCAGGCCTCGGTGCCGCCGCACAGCGCCACGTCGGCCTCGCCGGCGCGGATCAGCCGGGCGGCGTCGCCGATGCCCTGCACCCCGGCGGCGCAGGCCGTGACCGGAGCGCCCAGCGGTCCTTTGAAGCCATGGCGGATCGAGACCTGGCCGGCTGCCAGGTTGACCAGGAAGGCCGGCACGGTGAAGGGCGACAGCCGACGCGCTCCCTTCTGGTCGACCGTCCGCACCGTCTCGACGATATAGGGAAAGCCGCCGACGCCCGAGGCGATCACGGTGGCGGTGCGCTGCCGCGCCCGGTCATCCGCCGGCCGCCAGCCGGACTGGGCCACGGCCTCCTCCGCCGCCGCCATGGCGAACTGGATGAAGCGGTCCATCTTCTTCTGGTCCTTCGGCGGCACCGCCGCGTCCGGGTCGAAGCCGGCCTCGGGGTCCTCGGCGATCGACGGCACCACGCCGGCGACCTTGGCGGCGAGGTCCGGCACCACCTCCTCGGGCAGGCGGCGCAGGCCGGATCGGCCGGCCAGCAACCGGCGCCAGCTCGCCTCGACGCCATTGGCCAAGGGCGACACCGCGCCCATTCCGGTGACGACTATGCGGCGCATCTCAGTCTCTCCTCAGGCCGGGACGGACGTGCCGGCTCGGCGGTCCAGGATCCGGGCGAGCTTGTCCCGATAGGCGGGCCGGGCATCCGGCCCCAGGCGGAACTCCGCCGTGTCCGGTGTGATCGGCGTGCCGCTGCGCCGGTCGATCAGCACCGGCTCCATCGGCTGGCCGTCGGCGCGGCCGGCCACCTGCACCAGCACCTTGCCGTCGGTGGCGTGCCGGCCGCCCCAGGCGCCCAGCGCCGCCAGCACCGGGAACACATCCCGGCCGGCGGCGGTCAGCCGGTATTCATGGCGCAGCGGTCGCTGCGAATAGGCGTGGCGCTCCAGCAGGCCCGCCTCGGTCAGCCGCTTCAGCCGCCGCGCCAGCATGTTCGGGGCGATGCCCAGGCTCTGCTGGAAGTCGTCGAAGCGGGTCAGGCCCAGGAAGGCGTCGCGCAGGATCAGCAGGCTCCACCACTCCCCCAGCGCGTCGAGGGAGCGGGCGATCGGGCAATCCATGCCGGCAAAGCTGGTGCGCTGCATGGCGCCAGGGGTAGCGCAGTCGCTTGCATGATGCAAGCGATACGAGGCGAAGCCCGATGTCCCCTCAGGGCGGGGGGAACCGCTCCAGCGCGCCCAGCAGCGCCTTGTTGAAGGCGTCGGGCGACTGGATCTGCGGCGCGTGGCCTTCGCCGGGGAAGCGGATCAGATTGGCGCCGGGGATGCGCTGGGCGGCGCTGCGGCTCAGCTCGGCATAATTGCCCAGGCGCTGCGCCACCTCGGGCGGGGCCAGCGCCTTGCCGATCGCGGTGGTGTCGCGTTCGCCGATCATCAGCACGGTCGGGGCGCGGATGCGCTCCAGCTCGTAGATCACCGGCTGGTTGAACACCATGTCCGAGGTCAGTGCCTGGTCCCAGGCCACCTGCCGGCCGCCCTCGCCCTGGTACATGCCGGCCAGCATCTGCACCCAGCGGTCATAGTCCGGGCGCCATTCGCCAGCGTAGTAGGTGGCCTGCTGATAGGCCTTGATGCCGTCTGCATTGGTCTTCATCTCGCCGTCGAACCACTGGTCGACGGTCTGCTGCGGCACGCCGACGGCCTTCCAGTCCTCCAGCCCGATCGGGTTCACCAGCACCAGGCCGGACAGGGCGTCGGGGAAGGCCAGGGCATAGCGAATCGCCAGCATGCCGCCCATGGAATGGCCCATTATCACCGGGCGCTGAATGCCCAGGCTGTCCAGCAGCGCCTTGGTGTTGGCGGCCAACTGGTGCAGCCCGAACTGGTAGGCCTGCGGCTTGGTGGACTTGCAGAAGCCGACCTGGTCCGGCGCGACGACGCGGTAGCCGGCCTGCAGCAGCGGCCGCATCACCCCTTCCCAGGTGGCGCCGCAGAAGTTCTTGCCGTGCAGCAGCACGATGGTGCGGCCGTTCGGCTTGTCCGGCTGCACTTCCATATAGGCCATCGACAGATCCTGGCCCTGGGAGCTGAAGTCGAAGCGCTGGACCGGGAAGGGATAGTCGAAATCCGCCAGCATCGGGTCGGCCAGGGCGGCAGGGGCGGCGGCGAGGGCGGCGAGCAGGGCGGCGGTCAGGGTCAGGCGTCGGATCATATCTCTCCTCGATGCGGCCGGATCAGCCTTGCCGGGGCCCGCTGTAGAAGTCCGGCCAGTGGCGGCGAGCATGATCGCCATCGGCGGCGAAAACGTGGCAGCTGTCCAACAGCACCGGCCGCTGCTTCGGGTCGGCTTCGGCCGCGCGCTCGCGCGACAGGATCGGGAACACGGTCTGGAACGCCGTCGTCGCCATCGGCCCCAGCAGCTCGACCAGATGGGTGCAGCCCTTGGCGCCGCCCAGCCGCTCCTTCACCGCCAGGGTGAAGCCGGGGCGGATGCTCAAGCCCACCAGCGCCTGGAAGCTCGGGGTGATCTCCGGGCACAGGGCGTAAGGGCCGTGCTCGGTCGCCGCCTCGACCGCGACGATGGTCAGGCCGTCGTCCACGGTCAGCCGAAGCCGCATCTGGTGCAGCGGCCCGCCCGGCGTGATGGTGCCGCGGAATTCGTTGCGGAACTCGTAGTGCTTGGTGTCGACCAGATGGCCCTCGATGTCCCACAGTCCGTCGGTGCGACGGAAGCCGTCGCAGGTGACGCGGCGGGTGTGGATCGGCTCGCGTGGCGCCGAGGCGGAAAGGGGCATCGGCTCAGCTCTCCTCGGGCTCGACCTCGGCCGGCGGGGTGACGCGCACCGCGGTGATCTGGTTGCGCTGGCGCCGCAGGATCTCGAAGCGGAAGCCGTGGAAGGTGAAGGCCTGGCCGACATCCGGCAGGTGCCGCGCCTCGTGCAGCACCAGCCCGGCGATGGTCGAGGCCTCGTCGTCCGGCAGCCGCCATTCGAAGCGGCGGTTCAGGTCGCGGATGGTGACCGTGCCGTCGATCAGGAAGCTGCCATTGGCCTGCGGGCGGACGCCGGCCACTGGCAGGTCGTGTTCGTCGACGATGTCGCCGACGATCTCCTCCAGGATATCCTCCAGCGTCACTACGCCCTGAAGGCCGCCGTATTCGTCGACCACGACGGCGAAATGCTCACGCCGGGTGCGGAAGGCGTGCAGCTGGTCCAGCAGGCTGGTCGAATCCGGGATGAACCAGGGCTTGGTCGCGATGCGGCGGATCTCCACCCGGTCCGGGTCGCCGCCGGCCGCCTGCAGCGCCCGCAGCACGTCCTTGGCGTGCAGCACGCCGACGATGTTCTCCAGGCCGCCCTGGCATAGCGGCATGCGGGTGTGCGGGCTGTTCAGCATCGCCGTCACCACCTCGGGCGGCGTCAGCTCGGCGTCGATCGCCTGGACGCTGCGGCGATGGGTCATGATCTCCGCCACCGAGACGTCGCCGAGGTCGAGGATCGAGCGCAGCATCTGCCGCTCCTGCGCCACCTCGGCCTCGCTGCCGCGATGCAGCTCGATGGCGCCGCGCAGCTCGTCGACATAATCGGCCAGCCCGACCCGGTGCGGATCGGCGCCGAACAGCCGCAGCACGCCGCGCACGAGCCAGTTCACCAGCCGCACCACCGGGCCCAGCAGCCAGACGACATTCTTGACCGCGGGTGCGATGCCCAGCGCCGCGCGGTCGGCATGATTGATGGCGTAGGTCTTCGGCAGCACCTCGCTGAAGATCAGGATCAGCGCCGTCATCACCACGGTGGCGACGGGCACTGCCGGCGCGCCGAGCACCGAGACCAGCAGGCTGGTCGCCAGCGAGGAGGCCAGGATGTTGACCAGCGTGTTGCCCAGCAGCAGGGCACCGATCAGCCGCTCCTTCTGCTCGCGCAGCCGGTTGACGATGCCCGCCCGCTGCAGCCCATGCGTCTCCAGCTGGTGCATCCGCGCCCGGCTGGCCGCGGTCAACGCCGTCTCCGACCCGGAAAAGAAGGCCGAGGCCGCGAGCAGGACGACGATCCCGGCGAGGTGAAGCAGGAGGACGAGATCGTCGGACATGGGGATCAGGCGGCGATGGCGTCGGCCAGCACCGCGGCGACCGGGTCGGCCGGCACCTCGCTGGTGACGAAGGCCTGGCCGATGCCGCGCACCAGGATGAAGGTCATGCGGCCGTCCCGCACCTTCTTGTCGCGGGTCATGTGGTGCAGCAGGGCGCCGACCGACCAGGCGCGGTCGCGGGCCGGGCGGGTCGGCAGGCCGACCGCCTGCAGGTGCCGGGCCAGCCGGTCGCGGTCTGCGGCCGGGCACAGGCCGAGCCGGACCGACAGGTCGAAGGCCATGACCATGCCGATCGCCACCGCCTCGCCATGCAGCAGCGCATCGCCATAGCCGGTCTCGGCCTCCAGCGCATGACCGAAGGTGTGGCCGAGATTGAGCAGGGCGCGCCGCGCCGCCTCGCGCTCGTCCTCGCCGACGATCTCGGCCTTCATCTCGCAGCTGCGCTTCACGGCCTTGATCATGGCGTCGCCGTCGCCGGCCAGCAGCTTCGGGCCGTTCTCTTCCAGCCAGGCGAAGAAGGCGGCATCGCCCAGCGCACCGTATTTCGCCACCTCGGCGTAGCCGGCGCGCAGCTCCCGCGCCGGCAGGGTGGCGAGAAGGGCAGTGTCAGCCAGCACCAGCAGCGGCTGGTGGAAGGCGCCGATCAGGTTCTTGCCGTGCTTGCTGTTGACCCCGGTCTTGCCGCCGACCGAGCTGTCGACCTGGGCCAGCAGCGTGGTCGGGATCTGCACGAAGTCCAGGCCGCGCAGCGCCGTCGCCGCGGCAAAGCCGGCCAGGTCGCCGACCACGCCGCCGCCGAGGGCGACCAGCAGCGTGCCGCGCTCGATCCCCAGCGCCAGGATCCGGTCCAGCAGCTCGGCCAGGACCGTCATCGACTTGGTCGCCTCGCCCGGCGGCACGGTCAGGGTCTCGGCCGTGATCCCGGCGGCGGCCAGCGATACCTCCAGCGCGGCGCCGTGCAGCCCGGCCACGCGGGCATCGGCGATCACGATCACCCGCTTGCCGCGGCCCAGCGCGGCGATGCGCTGCCCGGCCTCGGCCAGGGCGCCGGGACCGATGACGATGTCGTAGCTGCGTGGGCCCAGCCCGACGCGGATGGTCTCTCGTGTCATCTCAGGGATTCAATCTGCCTGCCCCGCATGGGCTGTTTCGGTCGCGGCCGCCTCGGCCGCCAGATGGGCATCGATCGTGGCCAGCACCCGGTCGACGGTCTCCTCGACCGGGCCGTCGCGGCTCTCCACCGTCATGTCGGCCAGCGCGTAGATGGGATGGCGGCGTTCCATCAGCCCCTCCAGCACCGCTTTCGGGTCGCCCTGGCGCAGCAGCGGCCGGTTGCCGCGCTTGGCGGTGCGCGCCGCCAGCACCGCCAGCTCCGCCTTCAGCCACACCGACAGGCCGTGCTCGGCGATCACCGCCCGGGTCTGCGGGTCCATGAAGGCGCCGCCGCCGGTCGACAGCACCTGCACCGGGTCGTGCATCAGCCGGGCGATCACCCGCCGCTCCAGGTCGCGGAAGGCGGGCTCGCCATAGCGCTCGAAGATGTCCGGGATGGTGCAGCCGGCCGCTGCCTCGATCTCGTGGTCGGCATCGATGAAGCTTAAGCCCAGCCGCGCGGCCACGCGCTTGCCCACCGCGGTCTTGCCGGCGCCCATCAGGCCGACCAGAACGAGGGTACGGGGCAAGGGATGGTGCAGCGTGGTGATCATCGATCCTCTTCCGGGGCCCGGCCCGATCCTAGCCTCGGGCGGGCATAGCTGGCGGGGCGAGGCGATTTGCCGCCGCCCCGCCGACCGCCTAAGATAGGGTTGCGCCGGGCCCGCCGCATCTGCTTTCTCCAGCCCTGGCCCGCGCATCGGCCTGAATTCACACCTGTCAGGGGTCCGTCTTGTCCCGTCGTCGTTCGAAGTCGCGCTTTTCGCAAGGTTCCGGTGGTGGCGGCGGGGGCGGTGGCCTCGGCCGGGTGCTGGCGATCGCCGTGCTGCTGGTCATCCTCGGCGGCGGGGTCGCGCTTGCGGTGATCGATTTCCGGCCGCCGACCCAGACGGTCGAGAAGGTCATCCCGAACGACAAGTTCAAATAGCGCGGTGCCCGAGGCCGCAGCCCCGAAGCGCCGGCGCGGCCGTCCACCCGCCGCGCGGCTGCTGCCCCCGCCCGCGGTCGAGGCCTTCCTCGACATGCTGGTGGCGGAACGGGGCGCCGCCGCCAATACTCGCGAGGCCTATGGCCGCGACCTGCTCGACCTGAACCGCTTTCTCGAGGGCCGCGGCGGCGCCGTCGACCAAGCCGTGACCGAGGATCTGCGAGCCTATCTCGGCGACCTGGCACGGCGGGAGGGTGCGAAGGGCGGCCGCACCGCAGCGCGCACCGCCGCCCGCCGCCTGTCGGCGATGCGGCAGTTCTACCGCTTCCTGGTGTCGGAAGGCCGGCGCCAGGACGATCCCTCCGCCGCGCTCGATTCCCCGGCGCTCGGCCGGCCGCTGCCGAAGCTGCTGTCGGAGGCCGAGGTCGAGGGCCTGATCGGCGCCATCTCGGGCCTGTTTGCCGATCCGGAGCGGCTGGCCGAGGGGCTGCGCCTGCTGGCCCTGCTCGAGATCCTCTATGGCGGCGGGTTGCGGGTGTCCGAACTGGTCGGGCTGCCGCTCTCGGCCTTGTTGCGGGACGGGCGGGCGCTGATCGTCCGCGGCAAGGGCGACAAGGAGCGACTGGTGCCGTTGTCGGAGCCCGCGCGCGACGCCATCGTCGCGTATCTGCCGCATCGCGGCGTGTTCTTCGTCAAGGGCCGCGACCGCGGCTTCCTGTTCCCGTCGCGCACCGCCCGTGGCGGCTGCCTGACCCGGCAACGATTCGGCCAGCTGCTGAAGGACCTGGCGGTCGAGGCCGGGATCGAGCCCAGCCGGGTCAGCCCCCACGTGCTGCGCCACGCCTTCGCCACCCATCTGCTGTCGCACGGTGCCGATCTCCGCTCGGTCCAGACCATGCTCGGCCACGCCGACATCGCCACGACGCAGATCTACACCCATGTTCTCGGTGACCGGCTGCAGAGCCTGGTGGCATCGGCCCATCCGCTGGCCAAGCTCAAGCGGCCTTAGCCGGAGATCCGGCGAAGCTCCACAGCCGATTCGCCAGGAAGCCCCAGAACAGGACGATCAGCGTGGTCACGGCCTGGGCCGGCAGAAAGGGCACGCCGATTCGGCCGACCAGCAGTGCCATCAGCAGGCCGGTCCAGGCGAAGCCGCCGGCGGCGACCAGGGCGAATCGCCAGCCCGCCTCGCGGTGTGGCCGGCCGCCGGCAAAGGTCAGCCGCCGGTTGAGCACATAGGAGACCAGGCCGCCGGCGACATAGCCGGCCAGCGTCGCCGGCAGCGGCGCCGCCGCGCCCGATTCGACCAGCCCGGCCGCCACGGCATAGTGCATGGTGGTCGCGACCAGCCCGGCCGCCGCATAGCGGATGAACTGGCGGTGGATCGCGGGAAACGGCAGGGCCTGCATGCGGCCTGTCCTGGCACAGCCGCTGCCCGGGGTCATATGTCATCGCCGTAAGCATTTGCGTTGACAGCAAGGCCCGGTTGCGGTTTCGCTGTTGCCGCTGAATCCTCTTGGAACGGACGACGTGACCTTCCTGCCCCCGACGCCGCGACGACGACGCCGACTGCCCGCCCTTCGCGGCGCGGCGGCCTGAGGCGTTCCGGGGTGCCTGCGACACCATGATGCGGGCAGGACGGAAGCCGGTTGGCGCGCGAACCGACGCTCTCCGTTCCAAGGATCCTTCTCCAGTGTATCTCCTGAAGACCGAACGGCCGCGGGATGCGGCCGAAGTCGACGCCCTGCTCGACCTCGCCTTCGGCCCGAACCGGCAGACCAAGGTCTCCTATCGCTACCGTGACGGCATCGCGCCGGTGCACGGCCTGTGCTTCGTGGTGCGCGAGGACGGCCGGCCCAGCGGCCGGATCCTCGGCTCGATCCGGTACTGGCCGATGCTGGTCGACCCGGGCCTGCCGACGCTGCTGCTGGGGCCGCTCGCGGTGCGGCCCGAGCTGCGCGGCGCCGGCGTCGGCGCCACGCTGATGCGCGGCAGCATGAAGCGGGCCGCCGATATGGGCCACCGCATGGTGCTGCTGGTCGGCGACCTCGCCTACTACGCTCGCTTCGGCTTCCAGCCGGCAGCCCCGCTGGGCTTCGTCATGCCGGACGAGCAGCCGCACCGGCTGCTGGTGGCGGAGCTTCGGCTCGGCGCGCTGGAGGATGTTCCGGGCGGCACCCTGCTACGGGCGGACGCTGCGGTCAGCCCTGCACAGATTTCGGTCTCAATGCGCGCTGCCCTGTGTTAGACAGCCCCCCGATCCCGAGGGCCAGTCTCAACGCGGTATGAAGACCTTTCTCGAATTCGAAAAGCCGATCGCCGAGATCGAAGGCAAGATCGAGGAGCTTCGGCACATCACCGACGCCGGCGAACTCAACATCGCCGACGAGGTCTCCCGGCTTCAGACCAAGGTCGACAAGCTGCTTCGCGACACCTATCGCGGGCTGACGCCGGCGCAGAAGGTGCAGGTCGCGCGGCATCCGAATCGGCCGCATGCGCTCGACTATATCCAGGGTCTGATCACCGAGTTCCAGCCGCTGGCGGGCGATCGCGCCTTCGCCGAGGACCGCGCCATCATCGGCGGCCTCGGCCAGTTCGAGGGCCGTTCGGTCGTGGTGATCGGGCAGGAGAAGGGCAACGACACCGAAAGCCGAATCCGGCACAATTTCGGCATGGCCAAGCCCGAGGGCTACCGCAAGGCGCAGCGCCTGCTCGACCTGGCCGACCGCTTCCATTTGCCGGTGATCACCTTCGTCGACACCGCCGGCGCTTATCCCGGCGTTGCGTCGGAGGAGCGCGGCGTGGCCGAGGCTATCGCCAAGTCGATCGAATCCTGCCTCAAGGTGCAGGTGCCGCTGGTCTCGGTGGTGATCGGCGAGGGCGGCTCCGGCGGCGCCATCGGCATCGCCGTGGCCGACCGGGTGCTGATGCTGGAGCACTCGATCTATTCGGTCATCTCGCCGGAAGGCTGCGCCTCGATCCTGTGGCGCAGCAGCGCGCAGAGCCAGGAGGCCGCGGCGGCGCTGAAGCTGACGGCACAGGACCTGAAGCAGCTCGGCGTCATCGATGGCGTGATCGAGGAGCCGGTCGGCGGCGCCCACCGCTTCCCGGACGAGGCGTTCCGAGCCGTCGGCGACGCGATCGGATCGGCGCTGGCCGGGCTGGTCGACCTCGACGGCAAGACCCTGCGCGGCAAGCGGCGCGAGAAGTTCCTGGCGATCGGCCAGAACCTGGGCTGAGCGCCCAACCGAATACGAATCCGTCATCGCGAGGCGCATAGCGCCGTGGCGATCCAGCGGCACCGGCCCCTGGATCGCCACGCCCCTGCGGGGCTCGCGATGACGGTTTCGGGTAAGCGAGAGACCAGCTACCAGATCGACCCCGCGGCCCGGGCCGGCGCCCGCTCCTCGCCGGCCTCGATCCGCTCCAGGAAGTGCCCGAGCAGGCGCTCATAGAGCGCGTCGCCCAGGCAGGCATCCTCCAGCCCGACATCGATGTTAGGGTTGTCGTTGACCTCGATCACCACCGGGCCCTGCGCCGTCTCCTTCAGGTCGACGCCGTACAGGCCGGTGCCGATCAGGGCGGCGGCGGCCAGCGCGGCCGAAAGCACCGCGGGCGGCACGGCGTCGAGCGGCACCGGCTCGGTCGCGCCCTCCTCGCTGGGTCCGTTTTCACCGTGGCGGAAGATCTGCCAGTGGCCGCGCACCATGCGGTAGCGGCAGGCGAAGAGCGGCCGGCCGGCCAGGACGCCGATGCGCCAGTCGAAATCGGTGTAGAGGTATTCCTGCGCCAGGATCAGGCGCGACCGGCGCAGCAGCCGACGACCCGCCACCGGCAGCTCGGCCGGGGTGTCGACCCGGACGACGCCGCGCGAGCAGGCGCCGTCCGGCACCTTCAGCACCAGCGGAAAGCCCAGCGCCTCGCCGGCGGCGGCCAGCGTGTCGGCCCGGACCGCCAGCGTGCGCGGCTGTGCCACGCCCTCGGCCTTCAGCCGCTCATGCAGGAACACCTTGTTGCAGCAGCGCAGGATCGACACCGGGTCGTCGATCACCGGCAGGCCCAGCCGGGCCGCGGTTTCGGCGAAGATGTAGCTGGGCGACTGCAGCGCCGTGGTCTCACGGATCAGCAGCGCATCGAAGCCGCCCAGGCGCGGCAGGTCGCGATGGCCGAGGCATTCCGTGTCGATGCCCATCGACGACGCCACGTCGCGCAGCCGGACGATGGTGCCGGGCTTGGACGGCGGCAGCGGGTCGTCCGGGTTCACCAGCACCGCCAGCCTAGGGGCGCGGCGAAACGGGCGCGGGGCTGGCGGGGGGCCGGCCAGCCGCTCCAGCGCGGCGCGCAGCAGGCGCTGCTGGCGCGGATCCAGCCCGGCCAGCGGCTCCGCCACCGCCTGCAGCAGTTGCACTCGGACCGTGTCGATCTGCAGGGTCATCAGCGGCAGGCCGAACGCCTCATAGGCCGCCTCGGCGACCTCCTGCAGATGCGGCTTGTTGCAGCGGCCCAACGCCACGAACAGGCGCCGCGGCAGGACCAGGCGCCCGCTGTGGCGGCGCAGTGCGGCCAGGGCGCGGTCGACCGGCGCGTGCCGGCTGCGGACCAGCCGGTCGTCGGCCTGATCGGCGAGATCCGCCGCGGTCGGGATCGCGGCATAGCCGCGAGCTTCGGCGATCAGCGAGACATAATAGCCGAAGGAGAGGGGGCGCTGGTCGCGGCACAGATTGATCACGGTAATGCCGGGTTGCGGCAGATGGCGCCCGTCCAGCAGGTCATCGGGGGCGACGACGTGGCATTGGGGAGGCAGGTCGTCTGCCAGCCCATAGGGCTCGTCGGCGACGATCAGAGTGATGGCCATGGGTCCATGCGTGATGTGGCAATGGCCGTCAGCGTCTGCCCGATCCGGATAAATTCGCCATTCGGATTTGCAGATCGGTGCCCCTCGGGTCGAAGATGTCCAACTCAGGAGGGCACGATGTCTGCCACCCGCTGGAATCTCGTCGTCTCGCAATCGACCAAGATTGCCGTGCGCCGGTTCCTGGCCAACCAGGGCGGCGGCCGTAGGGGCGACGTTTCTCACTTTGTCGAGGAGGCGGTGCGGATCCGTATCCTGGAGCTGACGGCGGCGCAGGCCAAGGCGGCCAATGCGGATGTCGAGCCGCACGTCCTTAATGCAGCGATCGATGAGGCTCTGGCGTCGACCAAGGATTCTCCCGAGAATTAATGATTCAAAGAAGAGGATGTTATTTTTTTATTGTCATTGCCGGGCTTGAGTCGGCAATCCAGAAGCTGTCGACAATCTCTGGATGCCCGGGTCAAGCCCGGGCATGACTGTTGGGTGAGTCCGATCATCAATCGGCTCACTTATTCTCGGAGATCTTCTACAGAAAACGCTCGTTCGGTGAACTTCTCGGCGAGGCGGCCGAGCTCGGGGCCGAGGACGCGGTCCTCCGCCACCGGTGGCACCAGGCTGCGGACCTCATCGACCAAGTCCCGCAGCGCCGGCGTGGCCGCGCGGCCGGTGACGTGCAGCGCCTGGGACGCGATCACCGAAAGCATCGCCAGCGCGGCGTCCAGGCAGCGGCCGGCGCGCTCGTCCTTGGCCCAGGCCAGGAAGGCCGGGGCAGCAACGTCGTCCTGGCCGGCGCCCGCCGCCTCGGTGCCGGGCAGGAAGGTGCGCTGCGCCGCCGCCTTGGCCTGCTCGAGATATCCGGTCACCGCCATCGGCACATAACCCAGGCTACCATGGCCGTCGCTGTCGCTCGGGTCGCGGCCGACCATCAGCAGGTCGGGCAGGTGCGACACCCGGCCGGCCAAGAGCTTCGAGCTGTGGCGGTCGCACAGAAGGCAGAGATCGGCCCAGATCGCAGCGAGGTCGTCCAGCGCCGGGGCCGCCATGGCGTTGTGATAGCCACCGGTGCTGAGGCAGCGGCCATCCGGATAGCCCGGTCCCGCCTCGTCGGGCGGGATGTAGACCGGGTTGTCGGAAGCCGCAGCCAGCGACACCGCAGCCGCCCGCTCAGCCGCCGCCAGCGCCCGGTGTGCCTGGCCCAGCAGCCGCGGGACGATGCGGTAGCTAACCGGGGCTTGGTAGGCGCGCCGCCCGTCGCCGGCGCCGTCCAGCAGCGCGCGCAGGTTGCGCAGCGCCGCGGCGTCGTGCGCGTCGCCCCACAGCGTGTCCAACGCCGCGTCGTAGTGCTCCAGCGGCGCCCGAAAGGCCTCGATCGACAGGGCGAAGACGCTCTCCGCCAGCCGGATTCGGTTGCGCGCCGCCAGGGCCGAATCGGCCAGCAGCGCCGCGGCGCAGGGCGAGCCGTTGATCAGCGACCCGCGCTCCTTGACCTCGAGGTCGAAGCCGGCGCTGAGCGCGGCGAACAGCGGGTAGAGCGCCAGGATCTCGCCGGCCCCGCCTTGGCCGCTGGCAGGCACCGAAGGCAGCGGTCCGCCGTCCAGCATGGCGGCGACGGCCAGCGCGATCCGCGGCGTGGTGGCGGCATGGCCTTCCAGGAAATTCGCCAGCCGGGCCACGACGATGCCGCGCACCACCCGCTCCGGCAGCTTGTCGCCGAAGGCGGTGGCGGCGGCGAAGGCCTTGATCCGGGCGTGGCGATCGCGCTCTTCCGGCCGCAGCCGCCGGTCGGCCAGCTCGCCCATCGCCGTGGTCACGCCGTAGATCACCAGGTCCGGATCGGTGTCGATCAGCCGCAGGAAGGCGGCGCGGCATTCGGCGATCCGGGCCAGCGCTGCCTCGGTGATGCGGACGCCCTCGCCCTGCCAGGCGACACGGCGCACCGCGTCCAGGGTGATGTCGGCTCTCCTGGTCAGGGCCACTGTCATTCGCGTTCGCTCCCGTTTCGGCAGCGTCAGCTTGGCAAAAGCAAAGGCCGGCGGCGATGGAGATTCGCCGCCGGCCTTGCCGGTCCGAACTGCCGTGCCGTGGGGCTTACGCCACCGAACCGTGGCAGTGCTTGAACTTCTTGCCCGAGCCGCAGGGGCAGGGGGCGTTGCGCGGTGTGTCGGCCCAATCCGGATTGAGGGCGAAGGCCGCACTCGCCGCCGCCACCGCGCCGTCGGCGGTGGCCATCGCCGGCTCCGGCAGACCCAGCGCCGGATCGAAACGGCTTTCATGCATCTCGCGCTGCATCGCCGCGCGCTGCTGGGCCTCGACGTCCTCCGGCCGGGTGACGCGCAGCTCGACCTGGGCCAGCACCTGGGTGACGTTCTCGCGCAGGCCGGCCAGCATCTGCTCGAACAGATTGAACGCCTCGGCCTGGTATTCGCGCAGCGGGTCGCGCTGGGCATAGGCCCGCAGGTTGATGCCCTGGCGCAGATGGTCCAGCGTCAGCAGGTGGTCCTTCCAGCTCTGGTCCAGGATCTGCAGCAGCAGGCTTTTTTCCGCCATCTGCATGATCTCGGCGCCATAGGCCTCGACTTTGGCGGCCATCTTGGCGTCGGCCGCCTGCTGGATCCGCTCCTCAATCTCGCGGTCGGCGATGCCCTCTTCCTTGGCCCATTCCCGCACCGGCAGGTCCAGGCCGAAGATACGCAGCACCTCCTCGTGCAGCCCGTCGATGTTCCACTTCTCGGCGTAGCTGTTCTCGGGGATGGCGCGGGCGACCATCGCGGCCACCACCTCCTGCCGCATGTCGGCGACCATGACGCTGGCATCGGCGGCCTGCATGATCTCGCGGCGCTGCTCGTAGATCACCTTGCGCTGGTCGTTCATCACGTTGTCGAAGCGCAGCAGGTTCTTGCGGATGTCGAAGTTGCGCGCTTCGACCTTCTCCTGCGCCTTTTCCAGCGCCCGGTTGATCCAGGGGTGGATGATCGCCTCGCCCTCCTTCAGGCCGAAGCGGCGCAGGATGCCGTCCAGCCGCTCGGAGGCGAAGATCCGCATCAGGTCGTCTTCCAGCGACAGGAAGAACTTCGACCCGCCGGGGTCGCCCTGGCGGCCGGAGCGGCCGCGCAGCTGGTTGTCGATGCGGCGGCTCTCATGCCGCTCGGTGCCGACGACGTAGAGGCCGCCGGCCGCCAGCACGATCTCCTTGTTCTTCGCCACCTCGGCCCGGATCTCGGCCTCGCGCTGATCGCGCGCCGCCGGGTCGTCGATGCCGGCAAGCTCCAGCGCCACCCGCATCTCGACATTGCCGCCGAGCTGGATGTCGGTGCCGCGGCCGGCCATGTTGGTGGCGATGGTCACCGCGCCGGGCCGGCCGGCCTGGGCGACGATATAGGCTTCCTGCTCGTGGAAGCGGGCGTTCAGCACGTTGTGCGGGATCTTCTCGCGCTGCAGCAGCGCCGCCAGCGTCTCCGACTTCTCGATCGACACGGTGCCCACCAGCACCGGCTGCTGCCGGGCGTTGCACTCGCGGATCAGGGTGACGATGGCGTCGTATTTCTCGCGGACGGTGCGGTAGACCTCGTCGTCCTCGTCCTTGCGGGTGACCGGGACGTTGGTCGGGATCTCGACCACTTCGAGATTGTAGATCTCGCCGAACTCGGCGGCCTCGGTCTGCGCCGTGCCGGTCATGCCGGCCAGCTTCGGATACAGGCGGAAATAGTTCTGGAAGGTGATGGAGGCGAGGGTCTGGTTCTCGCGCTGGATCTCGACCCGCTCCTTGGCCTCGATCGCCTGGTGCAGGCCCTCGGAGTAGCGCCGGCCCTCCATCATGCGGCCGGTGAATTCGTCGATGATGATGACCTTGTCATCCTTGACGATGTAGTCCCGGTCCAGCTGGAACATCACATGGGCGCGCAGGGCCTGAGTGACGTGGTGGACGGCGTTCACGTTATGAATGTCGTAGAGGTTGTCGCCCTGCAGCAGGCCGGCGTCGATCAGCAGCTGCTCGATCTTGACCTGGCCGGCCTCGGTCAGGGCGACGGTGCGCTGCTTCTCGTCGTGCTCGTAGTCCTCGACCGCGACCAGGCTCGGGATCAGCCGGTCGACCCGCATATACATCTCCGACGAATCCTGCGCCGGGCCGGAGATGATCAGCGGCGTCCGCGCCTCGTCGATCAGGATCGAATCGACCTCGTCGACGATGGCGAAGTTGAACGGCCGCTGGACCATGTCCTCCAGCCGGAACTTCATGTTGTCGCGCAGGTAGTCGAAGCCGAACTCGTTGTTGGTGCCGTAGGTGATGTCGAAGCCGTAGGCCGTCCGGCGCTCGTCGTCGGTCAGGCCGTGGACGATGCAGCCGACGCTGAGGCCGAGGAAGCGGTAGATCCGCCCCATCCACTCGCTGTCGCGCTGGGCCAGGTAGTCGTTGACGGTGACGACGTGGACGCCCTTGCCGCTCAGCGCGTTGAGATAGACGGCCAGGGTGGCGACCAGGGTCTTGCCTTCGCCGGTCTTCATCTCGGCGATCTTGCCCTGATGCAGCACCAGGCCGCCGACCAGCTGCACATCGTAATGGCGCTGGCCGAGCACCCGCCTGGCCGCCTCGCGCACCGTGGCGAAGGCCTCCGGCAGCAGCGCGTCGAGCGCCTCGCCCTTGTCCAGCCGGGCGCGGAACTCCTGCGTCTTGGCTTGCAGCTGGTCGTCGCTGAGCGCCTGGAACTGCGGCTCCAGGGCATTGGTCTCGACCACCGGGCCGGTGATCAGCGTCTTGACGAAACGGTCGTTGGACGAACCGAACAGCTTTCGGGCGAGCGCACCGAACATCGAAACCTCGACTTGGCAGGGAGAGCACGCGGACGCACTCCCCCAGGAATTTGGGGCCGCGCCACGCCGCTTTCAACGCGCAGCCGCAGCCGGAGTCCGGCGCTGCCGTCGAAAGCGCCCGGGCCTACGGGCGCGGCACCATAGCCGAAGGTCTTCGCCCTGCCAATCGGATCGACTGGCCGGATCAGCTCGCCGGGTCGGCGGCGATGGCGCTGCCCTTCAGCACCACCGGGCGGGTGGTCTCGCCGGTGATACCGAAATCGCTGTCGTTGATCATCAGCAGCGACCCGTCGCCGGTCAGCGCCAGCCCCTCGATCTTGACCGGCACCTCCGGATGGTCGGCGCTGTCGAAGCGCAGGATCTTGGTCACCGGCACGATCTTCGCGGCGGTCAGATCTTTCGACTGTTCGAGGCTCGGCGCGGTCGCCAGCTCGTCCCAGGCGGTGCCGTGCACGTCGGTGGCGCCGGCCAGCGACACCTCATACAGCTTGGTGGTGCCGTCGGTCCGCTCCAGCACCAGGAAGCGGTCGGCGCCGAGGCCCATCATCTCGCTGATGCGCGGGCTGTTCTGCTTGTCCGACGGGTCCAGCCGGAAGCTCTGCGGATCGTCGAGCGTGTAGACATATTCGCCGATGACCGCGAGCGTCGCCGGGTCGAGGGTCCACAGCCGAGCGTTCTTCGAGGCCTTGTAGGCATCGGCATCCGGGTTGGCGAGCGGGTTCTGGATGATGGTGGCCAGGCGCTTGTTGTCCGGGGTGATCGCCAGCGATTCCAGGCCGCGGTTGAGGAAGCGCTTGGCAAGGACGGCCGGCAGGCCGCCATCGACCGGGTAGTGCGCGGCCTTGAAGTCGTCCTCGGTGCCCTGCGGCACCACCCGGCGCAGGATCTTGCCGTCGGCCGCGACATGCAGCAGCGAAGGGCCGTTCTCCTCCGACACCCAGAAGCTGCTATCGGCCATCGGCACGACCGCTTCGGCGTCGACCGCGTCCGGGTTCTGCTCGAGCTTATGGCCCGCAAGATCGATCGGCTGCTCGGTCGAGGCGTGGGTCAGCGGGTTCAGCAGGCCGTTGACCGGCTTGCCGTCGCCGTCGCGCAGCGGCAGCACGGTGTCGACCGTGTAGGTGCCGCCATCCTGCAGCGTGATCCGGTAGATCGTCGGCGAATAATTCGGCTGCGGATAGATGCGGGCGTTCTTGAGGTCGCCGCAGATGGTCTTGCCGTCGACCCCGAACACGTCTTTCACATCGCCGCAGGTGAAGTTGGCGCCGCGGTCGGAGATGGTCCAGAAGGTCATCGGCGGGTCGCCGGCGCGGCGGCCGGCGCCGCTGCCGATGCCGACATTCAGCTCGCGGGTCTTGCCGCCGGGTACCGAGATGCTGCCGAGCGCCAGCTTCGGGTCGGTGCTGGTGTAGCTGGTGATGGTCTCGGCCGCCAGAACGGCCGGCGCGATCGTGATCGACAACGCGAGCGCCGCGACGAAGGGACGGAACGCCATGAACCTCTCCTTAATTCTTTGTCACGTCGAACCGGCCGGCCGCGGAAGCGGCGCCGGGAAGCCGCCCGTCTTCTAGGATTTGCCGCGTGTCGCGCCGGTGACGACTGGGTGAAGCTTTGATGACAGCGGTCCTTGGTCCGCTTGTGCCCGGTTTCGGCCTGTGCTTTACCTGTCGGCCACGTCGCGCAGCTGGCGCCGCCGCGATCCCATGACCGGATGCCGGCATTCCTCCGCCGAGGCGCCACTCGTCCCACCGTTCTGAAAGGACGCGTTTGATGTCTTCCCTCGCCCTCCGCCTGCTCGCCGGCGCGGCTGCCCTGACGCTCCTGGCCGGTCCGGTCCTGGCCCAGGATGCGACCAAGCCCGCCGAGGCCCCGGCCACGGCAGCTCCCGCCGCCGCCCCAGCCCCCGCGGCTGCCGGCGACCAGGCCGGCAAGCCCGACGATCCGGTCGCGGCCACGGTGAACGGCCAGCCGATCCTGCGCTCCGAGGTGCTGGAGGCGATCAACAGCCTGCCGCAGCAGTACCGCCAGATGCCGGTCGAGATGCTGGTGCCGCTGATGGCCGAGCAGGTGGCGACCGCCCGCCTGGTGGCGCAGAAGGGTGTCGATGCCGGGCTGCAGAACGACCCGGAGGTCAAGGCGCGGCTGGAGACGGCCGAGCGCCGGATCATCCAGGACGTCTGGCTGCAGCGCCAGATCAAGGCCAAGGTCACCGACCAGGCGATCCAGGACGCCTACAAGAAGTACCTGGCCGACAACCCGGCGCAGGACCAGGTCAAGGCCCGCCATATCCTCGTCGACAGCGAGGACAAGGCCAAGGACCTGATCAAGAAGCTGGAGGGCGGCGCCAAGTTCGAGGAGCTGGCCAACGCCAACACCACCGACCCGTCGGGCAAGGAGTCGGGCGGCGACCTGGGCTGGTTCTCCAAGGAGCAGATGGTGCCGGAATTCGCCGACGCCGCCTTCAAGCTGGAGAAGGGCAAGTTCACCACCACCCCGGTGAAGAGCCAGTTCGGCTGGCACGTCATCCTTCTCGAGGACAAGCGCACCCTGCCGCAGCCGACGTTGGACGAGGTCAAGCCGCAGCTCGAGGAGCAGCTGTCGCAGCAGCTGGTGCCGCAGATCATCGCCGAGGTGAAGCAGGGCGCCACGATCGTGGTCATGGGCCAGGACGGCAAGCCGCTGCCCCCGCCCAGCACCGACGCACCGGCAGCGCCGGGCGCCGACCCGGCGGCCCCGGCCGCCACCGACCCGGCCGCGCCGCCCGCGCCGGCGAAGTAACCGGCACCACGAGACGGGGGGAGGGGACCATGGCCGGAGCATTGCCGCGTTCGCCGCTCGCGCCCGAGCGGCTGCCGGATCTGGCGCCGATCGCCGGCGTGCGGCTGGCCGCCGCCGCCTGCGGGCTGAAGAAGACGGGGGCGCCGGACGTGCTGTTCGTCGCCCTCGACCCCGGCACCAGCGCGGCGGGCGTCTTTACCCGCTCGCGCTGCCCCTCCGCCCCGGTGGATTGGTGCCGCCGGGCCTTGCCGAAGGGCTCGGCTCGGGCGGTGGTGGTCAACGCCGGCAACGCCAACGCCTTCACCGGCCAGGCCGGGGTGAAGACGGTGGCGGCCACGGTGGTGGCGGCGGCGAAGCAGGTCGGCTGCGACTGGGAGGAGGTGTTCATCGCCTCCACCGGCGTGATCGGCCAGCCGCTGCCGGAGGACCGCGTCGCCCGCCACCTGCCGGATCTCGCCCAGGCGCTGGGTGAAGACTGGGCGGCCGCGGCGGAGGCGATCCGCACCACCGACACCTTCGCCAAGGGCGCGACCCGCACCGCCACGATCGGCGGCACCACGGTCACCCTCACCGGCATCGCCAAGGGCTCGGGCATGATCGCGCCGGACATGGCGACGATGCTGTCCTTCGTGTTCACCGACGCGGCGATCCCGGCGCCGCTGCTGCAGCAGACGCTGACGGCGGCGGTGGACCAGTCGTTCAACGCCATCACGGTCGACGGCGACACCTCGACCAGCGACACGCTGATGCTGTTCGCCACCGGCAAGGCCGGCAACCCCGTTCCGGCCGCGGCGGCCGACCTCGCCGATTTCCAGCGCGCGCTGGACGACCTGACCGCCGACCTGGCGCGCCAGGTGGCGTGCGACGGCGAGGGCGCGCAGAAGCTGATCACCAWTGCGGTCAAGGGCGCGATCTCCGACCGCTCGGGCCGGCGCATCGGCCTGGCCATCGCCAATTCGCCGCTGGTGAAGACCGCGGTGGCGGGCGAGGACGCGAATTGGGGCCGCATCGTCATGGCGGTGGGCAAGTCGGGCGAGCCGGCGGACCGCGACAAGCTCGGCATCGCCATCGGCGGCGTCCAGGTGGCGCGCGACGGCATGGTGGTCGACGGCTATGACGAGGCGCCGGTGGCGGCGCATATGAAGACCCGGTCGATCGAGATCGAGGTCGATATCGGCATCGGCCGCGGCCACGCCACGGTCTGGACCTGCGACCTCACCCACGGGTATATCTCGATCAATGCGGATTACAGAAGCTAGCCCGGACTGAAGCGGAGCTGGCGCGGACGAACTGAGGTCGGGTCACGCCAGTGCATCGGGGCAGGGGCAGGATATCGAGCATCTTCACGTTGCCTCTCCCGACGGCGAGGCCTTTTCGGACATGCCAGGGCTCGCTCCCTTCTAGTCCCCCCTCCCCTTGCGGGAGGGAGCCAGGGGGAGGCGTCTGCGCGCATCCGCGCGCGAACGCGCACATGACCAGCCTGACCGTCTGGTCCGGACCATCAGGATTCTGGCAGCGCTCGACGGCGAAAACCCCCTCCCCCTACTCCCCTCCCGCGAGGGGAGGGGGGACTCATTGGGGGCGTGCGGCCGAAGTCGTGCCCGGAGAGACAACACCCTCCCGCCAAGGGCCCGTGGCCCCGTGACCGACCTGCCGGAGGATCTGGAGACCGAGCGGCTGCGGCTGCGGCGTCACCGCCCCTCCGATGCCGGCGAGATCACCCATCTGCTGGACGATTGGGAGGTGGTGCGCTGGCTGTCGGACGTGCCCTATCCCTACAGCTTCGCCGATGCCGAGGACTGGATCCGGACCGCGGAGAAGCGCTGGATCGCCGGCCGCGACTACCAGTTCGTGGTGACGCTGCCCGACAGCGGCGCGGTGATCGGCCATATGGGGCTGTCGATCGCGACCAATGGCCGGGTCGGCAGCTTCGGCTATTGGTTCGGCCGGCGCTACTGGGGCCAGGGCTATGCCACCGAGGCGGCGCAGGCGGTGATCGCCTTCGGCTTCCTCGATTTGCGGCTGGAGCGGATCCAGGCCGCCTACCACCCCGACAACGCCCCGTCGGGCCATGTCCTGGTCAAGGCCGGGCTGATGACCGACGGCATCAAGACCATCGAGTTCAAGGCGCTGGGGCAGACGGCGCCCTGCCCGCTCTTCGCCCTCAGCCGCCAGGATTACCTGAAGATCTATGCCGCCTGAACCGCTTCCCCCGCTGCCGGTGGTGCTGGTCGTCGCCGTCGCCCTGGTCGATGCCGATGGCCGCGTGCTGATCGCGCAGCGGCCCGAGGGCAAGTCGATGGCCGGCCTCTGGGAGTTCCCGGGCGGCAAGGTCGACCCGGGCGAGACGCCGGAGGCGGCGCTGATCCGCGAGCTGCGCGAGGAGCTGGCGATCGACACGGAGGAGAGCTGCCTGGCCCCCTTCACCTTCGCCAGCCACCGCTACGAGCGCTTCCACCTGCTGATGCCGCTGTATCTCTGCCGCCGCTGGCAGGGCACGCCGCAGCCGCTGGAGGGCCAGGCGCTGGCCTGGGTGGCGCCGAACAGGCTGCGCGAGTACCCGATGCCGCCGGCGGACAAGCCGCTGGTGGCGATGCTGAGGGATGTGGTGTGAGCGGATGCTACCGAGGTGTGTGGACTAGGAGCGTAGCAGTCCGGGCCGGCCGTAGCCCGATCTAGTGTTGCGACCGAGATGGAAGAATACAGCCTGATTGGCTACTTCTTCGGTGTTATAGTCGGCGCTGAAAGCATCTCGTCAGATTTTATCCTTTAACGTTCATCTATAATTTTGCTGGACGGCCTCTCTCATTTCCCCTGCCTTCCATGAACTTCGGGGTCACCTGGATTTGTGGATGCATTGCGTCTTTACGCTTTCTTACAGAAGAACACAGTTTGTCGTGCAAGCCTCCTAGCCGTTCGACGTTAAGCATATCCTGCGCAATATTTCGGAATACGCGAGCAAATGGCTTATTGCGATAAGCCCTGAAGATTTGGTTGAGTTTTGTTCCTATTCCAATACTGGGTCCTGACAAACCCAGGGAGATCGAAGTTTGCAGGCCTCCTTCAGTAGTGACGGCATATTCCTTTAAGAGCGAAGCGCACGACTGTTCCAAAAATCCTAGAATGCTATTGACCTCCCTGTATCTATCCTGATTGGAGAGATGGGCTAAATTATGCAGAATGACCCGGCATTCTCGAAAGACGCCTATGTCCCTCGTCTGGAGAGCCAAATCAATGCATTGCTTAGGATTATCAGTTTTGGATATAAAATAAGCAGTAAAAAATGGTAGCTTCATCGCAAATCTAGCTCCTCCGCTGGTGTCGACAATTTTTACAAGCGTCTCCTGTGTCCTGGATTTCAACCTATGTAGCAGGTTATTGACTTGCGATCTGGATTCTATTCTACAGCAACTCTCGCAGAATGCATCTCGCAACGGAGCCAAGAAGGCGTCCGCTTCCTTCATGGCCGCAACGGAGTTGTAAAAATGTGACCTCTCCGCAGTCCATCCGTAACCAAAAACTAATCTATCCAGCAGGCTTTTAGATGATTCGCCCTTATATCTGTCGTTGCTTGAAGCGAAAGCTCTAACAAGCCCCTTTATATCGGTTATTTCAGGATGTTGTTCAATTGATAGGTTTGGCAAGAATCCCTCTCCGGCGGACGTGGCGCCAGCATCGGTGCTTTCGTTTCTAAATATGCTGTCGATTGCGGATTCATAGTGCGCGTTACGCGTGTCGTTTACTAAAAATGACAATGTCAAATATTCACTAGAGACAAATATGTCCCAACGCAATTGTGGATCAATTCGAAGAGACTCAAAAAAGCTAACCACATCCCCCGCTGGCTTTGAGCCATCAAACGAGAACACCATATCTTTCGCGAAATTGGCTGCATTCCGCGCGAGTGAATCGTATATTTCAGTTTCAATATTTAGGAAATCAACAAAACCAAAATTTTTCAACCTCTGCGATCTGAAATTATCTTTATAATCGTCAACGCCAATGATGGCATCGCTAAATAGTATCGCGGTGATAAGCTTTTCAAAACACAGAATATCGTTATCGATATTGCTTAGATTGACAGTTTGACTTTCCCCAATCAAGCGTTCGACACCGCTTAGAGTAGCGTTGTCAACAAGAATACGGCGGTTCGTCGTCATGCTTGGAAACCAGTTGCCGATTATGCATTGCCTTCTCCCTCATGCTGAGGCAGCAGAAAGCAAGCCGATTCGATGGTAACTGGTCCTGGATGGCGCGCAAGCATTGGTCTGCCCCCTGGGCTGAGACAGAAGATTTAGGGTGACGGGGCGCCTGGTTCTGGAAGCGCACCGGTGTTCATGATGCCGCGGGCGAGCCTCCGGCCGCCAGCTTGACGCGTAATGCGATTGAAGTACACTATGATCGCACAGGAGGATCGACATGGTGGCGAGCGCACTGATCCAGACCCGCATCGACCCCGCTTTGAGGGATAAGGCGTCGCTGGTGCTCGCGCAAATGGGGCTGACCGTGTCCGATGCGGTGCGGATGCTGCTCACCCGGGTCGCGAATGAGGGGGCCCTTCCGGCCGGGCTGGCGGTCGACCCGGAGACCCATGACGCCTGGGTCCGCGCGAAGGTGCGGGAAGCGCTTGACGATCCGCGGCCGGACATCTCGCATGAGGAGGTCGAAGCCAGGTTCGCCGCTCGGCGGGCCCAGACACGGCGCAAGCTGGCCGCCGCCAAATCTTGAAACTGTGCTGGCGCCCGGCCGCCGAGGCCGATCGTCTCGCCATCTACGACCACATCGAAGCCGACGATCCGCAAGCAGCCGAGCGCGTCGATGAGCGGATTCTCGTTCGCATCCTGACCCTGCTCCAGCTGCCGCATAGCGGGCGGCCGGGGCGGGTCGAGGGCACCCGCGAGTTGACCGTCGGGCGCACGTCCTATTTCGTGATCTACCAGATCGAGGACGACACGGTGAGGATCCTGCGCATCCTGCACAGCGCGCGGGAGTGGTCGGAGGACCTGATCGACGAGCATTGGCCTTTGAGCGCCGACCCTACGAATCCTCGATTGCATCGGACTCGACACCCCCCTGACACCTGAACTTCACTGTCTCGGTTCAGAGGTGCAGTCCAATCGCCGCCTGAAGCCTCAATTCGCGCACGGCACCGAATCAGCAGAGGAGACACCGGTGTACCGCAACTATCGCGACATCACGTCCCTGATCCCGCAAAGCCCGACGTGGTTCGATGAGAAGCGGGTGCCCCGGTACTGCGACTTTCATCCGGACCAGGCGGCCAATATCTATGCGAAGCGGGCCGCCCTGCTGCTGATCACCTGCCAGAGTTGCGGGCATCCGTTCAAGGTGTGCGTGACGGCGGCCACGAATCAGGAGACGGTGCGCTTGGGGAAGTCCCTCGCCGACGAGCTGCAGGACGGCACACTGGACTATGGCGATCCCCCGAACATCGGCTGCTGCTCGCCCGGGCCGAGTATGAACAGCATTCCGCGCCGCGTGCTGGAATACTGGGTCCGAACGCCGAAGATGCCGGTGGAAGGGGAATGGTATCGGGACGAGACCATCGAGGGTACTTACGTCCCCGCACTCACGGAGGAGTGGCAGAAGCGGATGTATCGAGGCGAGAGCGATGCCGATCCCGCTCCGCCCAAGTCGGGGCAGGAGCCGGACTAGGCGCCGCGTCCCGTTCAGGCCGTCTCCCTCGCCGGACTTCCGGGGCAGCCCATCGGGGTCAAGCGATGGCGGCCGAGCCGTGTCGAAGAGGAAGCGGTGCGGCGGATCAAAGGCTGGAGACGCTGGATGGCCACGCCCCTGCGGGGCTCGCCATGACGGGTTGGGGGCTTGGCTATTTGGGTCCGCGCGAAGGTGCGGGAAGCGCTTGACGATCCGCGGCTGGACATTCCTAATGAGGAGGTCGAAGCCAGATTTGCTGCGCGGCGGGCGGAAACCCGGCGCAGGCTGGCCATAGGCAAATCCTGAAGCTGCGCTGACGTCCGGCCGCCGAGGCCGATCGTCTCGCCATCGACGATACCATCGAGGCCGGCAATCCGCGGCGGCCGGACGCGTCGATGGGCGGATCCCGGCCCGCATCCTGACGCGGCTCCAGTTGCCGCATGCAGTCGCGGTGCAGCCCCATCCGGGCGCGGTCACCGGCGTTCCAGCAGCGATAATCGACCCGATCCACCATTCGCCTTTGCGACAGGGGGCCCTCATGATCGTGACATCTCACAGCAACACCGTCCTCGCCAGCACGTCCGGAGCGTGGCGCGTCTGGTCGCTCTCGGACGGCCATCTCGATATGCCGGCGGAGCTTCTGCGCGACCCGCAGGACAAGCCGGTGCCGCACGCTGCGCCGGCCGGGGCGCCGCTTCGCCTGTCGGTCAATTGCTTCGCGCTCGCAGGTCCGGGCGTCGACGGCGTCCTGATCGACAGCGGCGGAGGGGGCTGGGCCCCGACATTGGGCCGGCTCGAGCGGACCATGGCGGAGGCCGGGATCGACCCGGCTTCGATCACGGTCCTGGCGCTCACCCACGGCCATCAGGATCACGTGCACGGGCTGTTGACCCCGGACGGCCGGGTGCTGTTTCCGAACCTGAAGGCGATCGTCATTCCCGAGGCGGCCGTGGAGGGCTTTTTCGCCGAGGCGCGCCTGGCGCAGTTCGGGCCCTTGCTGAAGCCGATCCGGAGTGGCGACCTGGTGGCCGAGCGGCTGAGGGCGGTCGCCCTGCCCGGTCATGCTTCCGGTCACACCGGCTACGCCTTCGATACGGACGAGGACCGTTTCCTGTTCTTCGGGGACGTCGTTCATGTGCCGGCCCTGCAGTTCGGCACTCCCGCGTTGAGCTGGGGCTATGACGACGATCAGCCGACCGCACGCGCAACTCGCCTGAAGGTGTTCGACGACGCGGCCGAGGCGGGGATTTGGATTGCCGGCGCGCATCTCGGCTGGCCGGGCATCGGCCGCGTGGTGCGGACGGGCGAAGCCTACGGCTATGAGCCGGCAGCGTGATGGAATTGCGCTGACAGGATGGAATTCTCGATGAACCGTCGTGGAACCTGCCGATCAGCGGCCCCATGCGCCTCGAATGCCGTCTCCGCTGCGCTTCGTTCCGATTGAAATCGTCACATCAGACGGGCTACGTCAGGTTCGGGAACATGGAGGGGAAGAGAATGCCGAACGAAATCTACGGAACCGAGCGCAACGACATCCTTCGCGGAACGGACCAGGCCGACGATATCTGGGGCGACAAGGGCGACGACCTGCTGTTCGGCGGCGCCGGTGACGATTGGCTGATCGGCGGGGCCGGGGCGGATCATCTGACCGGCGGCGCCGGCGTCGACGGCATCAGCTACGTCGGCAGCAAGGCCGGGGTGATCGTGATCCTGGGCCAATCGGCATCACATGGCGACGCCGAGGGCGATGTCATCGCCGCCGATATCGAGAATCTGGCGGGCACGAACCACAACGACCGGCTGAGCGGCGATGACGGCGACAATTCGCTGTACGGCGCCGATGGCGACGACGTGCTCAACGGCCATGGCGGCGGCGACAGGCTGTTCGGCGACTGGGGAGCCGACACCCTGCTGGGCGGTTCCGGCAGCGATTCGCTGGTTGGCGGCACCGGCGACGATGTGCTGCGCGGGGATGCCGGAAACGACTGGATCGACGGCAGCGAGGGGCAGGACCGGATCTCTGGGGATGCAGGGCTGGATACCGCCAGCTACTGGCGCAGCAGCGTCGGGGTGAGGGTGGATCTCGCCGCCGGCAGGGGCTTCCTTGGCGACGCCGCCGGGGACCGCCTGGAGTCGATCGAGGCGGTCGAGGGATCCGACTTTGCCGATACGCTGATCGGCAGCACCCGGGCCGACCGCCTCGCCGGCCGCGGCGGCGCCGACAATCTGCATGGCGGGGCCGGAGACGACACCCTGATCGGTGGTGCCGGCGCCGACCGGCTGGACGGCGGCTCGGGCATCGACACCGCCAGCTATGCCGGGGCCACCGGGCCGGTCAAAGCGGATCTGGCGGCCGGCAAGGCCAGCGGCGGCGAGGCCCAGGGCGACCTCCTGGTCTCGATCGAGAACGTCGTCGGCAGCCAGGGCGACGACAGCCTTGTCGGCGATGACCGCGCCAATATGCTGGAAGGCGGAGACGGCGGCGATGTCCTGCGTGGCGGCGCGGGACGGGATATCCTGGCCGGCGGCCCGGGCGGCGATCGCTTCGTGTACACGGCGATCGACGACAGCGGCATCGGCGTCAATGCCGACCGCATCACCGACTTCATCCGCTTCCAGGGTGACAGGATCGACCTGTCGGCCATCGACGCCAATGCCGGCGCGGCCGGCAACCAGGGCTTCTCCTTCATCGGCGCGGGCCTGTATTCCCACCATGCGAGCGAGCTGCGCTTCGCGGTCATCGACGGCGAGACGATCATCGCCGCAGACACCGATGGCGACGGTGGGTCCGATTTCCAGATCGTGCTGACCCGCGTCATCAGTCTGGAAGCATCGGATTTCGTCCTGTAGGCCCGGTCCGGCCGCTTGCCATGCGGGGCAGGCGGCCGGCCGCGCCCGGCTTCGGGCCGGTTCGCCTCCCCGGGCCGGAGGGCCAGTGACCGTACCGACATCGGACGCCGCTATGAATCGGCACGGCGCCTTTTCATCTCTCGCCACGCGGATTCACGCTGTCGGATCGTTCTCAAGAAATTGATGCTATCGAGGACAAAATTATCTTCCTCGGGAAATTCGCTTCTGATCTGCGAGACCTCTTCTCCTGCGCGGATACGGCGGACGATGTTCAGCCCGCGGATCCCGCGCTTCAGTTCGGATTCATTCCAATAATCATTGCTGAGGGGATTGGGAAATCTGGGCACCCGTCTGCCGGCTCCAGCCTCGACCACTCTGGAAAAGAGTTCAAACTGCTCGGCGGATGCGGCGATTCCCCACCTCAGGACTGAAACTCTCACATAGAGATCGAGGTCCAGAAGACATTCTGCCAAGGCAATTCCGATAGGCTCATCGTAGTATCTCGCGCTCCCTATGAACTCAACGAAGGCGCGCCGACAGTAAGAAATAGAATCATCTGCAAGCTGGAGCACGGGAATCTTGAGATCTTCGACCGGATCGCCCAATTCGCAGAGATAGTATGCGCCAAGGAGGCGGTCGCGGGATTTTTCGGAATTTAGAAGGTTTATGAGCGGATCTAGATCTATTCCCTGCCGCCATCTTCCGATCAGATATCGACCCGCCCTGTATCTGAAGTCGCGATCGTCCTCTTCGCCGGCGGATTGGATTCGGCTTACGAGGTCAGCCGCGGAGAACTCCGATGGGTCATTTTTCATGTCTCATAATTTCGCCTGTCAGGCGCGTGGTGGTCGTCGACGCTTATCCAATTATCCATATCACAATCAGCAACTGCGGTGACAGTCTGGATGGCCACGCCCTCGGGCTCGCCATGATGGGTTGGGATTTGGAAACTGCGCTCCTGATTCTGCGCCGGAACGAGGACAAGACATGCTGATCAACGCAGCGCTGATGGGGCTCGGCAGCGTCAACCGGAACCTGCTCACGATCCTGGCCAAGAAGGCGGACGTGCTGCAGCGCGACCACGGCATCGGCTTCCGCATCGTGCTGGTCGCCGACAGCCGCGGCGTCGCGGTCGACCCCGCCGGGTTCGATCCGGCCGGGATCGTCGCCCGCAAGGCGGCCGGGGGCTCGACCGCGGATCTGCCCGGCTATCGCGGGGCGGTTCCGGTGGAGAGCCTGCTGGCCGGCATCGACCTGGTGTTCGAGGCGTCGCCGGTCGACCTGCGCACCGGGGGGCCGGGGCTGGCGCTGACGCGGGCGGCGCTGGAGCAGGGCATCTCCGTCGTGCTGGCGAACAAGGCCCCGGTGGTGCTGGCCTTCCGCGAGCTGCACGAGACGGCCGCACGGACCGGGGCGGGGCTGAAATACAGCGCCACGGTCTGCGGCGGGCTTCCGGTCCTCAACATCGGGCGGCGCGACATGATCGCGGGCGAGATCCTGAAGCTGCGCGGCGTGTTCAACGCCACCACCAACTTCATCCTGGACGAGATGGCCGGCGGCGCGGCCTATGGCGATGCGCTGGCGGAGGCCCAGCGCCGCGGCATCGCCGAGGCCGACCCGTCGCTCGACGTCGACGGCTGGGACACGGCCAACAAGCTGCTGATCATCGCCAACAGCCTGCTCGGCGCCGACATCGCGCTCGCCGATATCGCGGTCACCGGCATCGCCGGCGTGACGGCGGAGAGGATCGCGGCCGAGGCGGCGCAGGGGAAGGTCATCCGGCTGGTCGCGAGCGCCGAGGCCGGGCGCTATGCCGTGGCGCCGGTCGCCCTGCCCGCCGCCGACTTCCTGGCCCAGTGCCGGGGCTGGGAAATGGCGGTCGAGATCCACACCGACATCTACGGCATCAGCTTTCACAAGCTGTGGGAGCGCGAGCCCACGCCCACGGCCGCGTCGATGCTGCGCGATGCGGTGCATATCTTCGCGGCCCCGGAGACGCTTTGAGCGCCTGCAGGCCGCCCGTCACGCGAGGTAGCCGGAGACGCCGTCCCACAGCAGCTTCAGCGCCGTCACCACCAGCAGGCCGTAGCAGGCGCGGTAGGTCTGGCGCTGGTCCAGCCTGCCATGCAGCCGCCAGCCCAGCCAGACGCCGGCGGGGATGGCGGGCAGGCACAACGCCATCAGGGTCCAGACCTGGGTTGTCGGCTGCACCAGCAGCAGCCACGGCACCGCCTTGGTGGCGTTGCCGACGGTGAAGAACAGGCTGGTGGTGCCGGCATACACCGCCTTGCTGAGGCCCAGCGGCAGCAGGTACATGGCCAGCGGCGGCCCGCCCGAATGCGCGACCATGGTGGTCATGCCCGAGGCCAGGCCCGCGGTGATCGCCTTCGGGGTCGAGCGCGGCCGGACCGTCACCGTCGCGCCCTTGACGAACCACAGGCCGACGAAGAGCAGGGTGACGGCCGCCATCACGATGGCGATGGCGCGGTGGTCGAGGTACCGGAACAGCAGATAGCCGAGGCCGATGCCGACCAGCAGCCCGGGCAGCAGCGGCAGCAGGTCCGGCCGCGACCAGGTCGACGGCTTCCAGTAGCGCAGCGCGAACAGGTCGGTGGCCACGAACAGCGGCGCCAGCAGGCCGCCCGCCGTCACCGGGTCCATCACCAGCGACAGCAGCGGGATGCCGATGATGGCGAAGCCGCCGCCGAACGCGCCGCGCAGGACGCAGATCAGGAAGACGCCGGCGAAGGCGACCAGGATCGTGGCGACGGTCAGGTCCAGCATGGTGCGGGCAGATTGCTCCGGTGCAATGATCGGTGCAATCTGAGCATTGCTCTCAGTGCAATAAAGGGTTCTATCCCTTCCGCCGCAGCCAGTGGGCGACCTCGCCGACGATGCCGCGGCGGAACAGCAGCACGACGACGACGAAGATCGCTCCGATCACCACCGTCACCGGCAGGGCGGATGCGGCCAGGTAGTTCTCCAGCGTCGTCACCAGCCCGGCGCCGACCACCGGGCCGACCAGGGTGCCGATGCCGCCGAGCAGCGTCATCAGGATGACCTCGCCCGACATCTGCCACTGGATGTCGGTCAGCGAGGCCAGCTGGAACACCAGCGCCTTGGTGCCGCCGGCCAGGCCGGTCAGCGCCGCCGACATGACGAAGGCGGTCAGCTTGTAGGCGTCGACCCGGTAGCCGAGCGAGATCGCCCGCGGCTCGTTCTCGCGGATCGCCTTCAGGATCTGGCCGAAGGGCGAGTTGACGATGCGCCAGATGAGGAAGAAGCCGAGGCCGAAGATCGCCAGCACGACGTAGTAGAAGGTCAGCGAATCCGACAGGTCGAACAGGCCGAACAGGCGGCCCTGCGGCACCGACTGGATGCCGTCCTCGCCGCCGGTGAAGGGGGCCTGCAGGGCGACGAAGAACACCATCTGCGACAGCGCCAGGGTGATCATGGCGAAGTAGATGCCCTGGCGGCGGATCGCCAGGAAGCCCATCACCAGCCCCAGCGCCGCCGCGGCGGCGGTGCCGGCCAGGATCGCCAGCTCCGGCGGCCAGCCCCAGACCTTGGCCGCATGGGCGGTGACATAGGCGGCGCCGCCGAAGAAGGCGGCGTGGCMGAAGGACAGCAGGCCGACATAGCCGATCAGCAGGTTGAAGGCGCAGGCGAACAGGGCGAAGCACAGCAGCTTCATCAGGAAGACGGGGTACAGCAGGTAGGGCGCGCCCAGGGCCAGGACCGCGACCGCCAGGGCGATGGCGACCTTCGTGCCGCTGATGCCGTCCGCCCGGCCCCGATCGATCACGTTGCGTTCGGTCGGGGCCATCTCAGCGCTCCCGCCCGAACAGGCCGGCGGGGCGGACCAGCAGCACCAGCGCCATGATGACGAAGACCACGATGTTCGAGGCGGGCGGGTAGAACACCTTGGTCAGCCCCTCGAAGATGCCGAGCGCGAAGCCGGTGACGATGGCGCCGAGGATCGAGCCCATGCCGCCGATCACCACCACGGCGAAGACGACGATGATCAGGTTCGACCCCATCAGCGGGCTGACCTGGTAGACCGGCGCCGCCAGCACTCCCGCCAGCCCGGCCAGGCCGACGCCGAAGGCATAGGTCAGGGTGATCATCCGCGGCACGTTGATGCCGAAGGCCTGGACCAGGGTTGGGTTCTCGGTGGCGGCGCGCAGCGTGGCGCCGAGCGGGGTCTTCTCGATCACGAACCAGGTGGCGAAGCAGATCACCACCGAGGCCAGCACCACCCAGCCGCGGTAGATCGGCAGCACCATGAAGCCGAGATTGACCGCGCCGGTCAGCATCGCCGGCGGGCTGTAGGGCTGGCCCGAGGTGCCGTACAGGCTGCGGAACAGCCCTTCCAGGATCAGGGTGACGCCGAAGGTCAGCAGCAGGCCGTAGAGCGGGTCGAGCCGGTACAGCCGCGCCAGGAACAGCTTCTCCAGGATGATGCCGGTGATGGCGACCGCGATCGGGGCCAGCACCAGGGCCGGCCAGTAGCCGATGCCGAGGAAGTTCAGCAGCATCCAGGCGGCGAAGGCGCCCAGCATGTACTGCGCGCCATGAGCGAAGTTGATGACGTTGAGCAGGCCGAAGATCACGGCCAGGCCCAGGCTGAGCAGGGCGTAGAACGACCCGTTGATCAGCCCCAGCAGCAGCTGGCCGAACAGCACCTGGGTCGGGATGCCGAGCAGCGGGATCATGGGGCGTGCTCCATCTCAGACCCCGAGCGTTTCATGCAGCAGGTCCATCTTGCCGGCCATCTCCTCGCGCCGGATCTCGGCCACGACACGGCCGTCCTCCATCAGGTAATGCCGGTCGGCCAGGGTGCTGGCGAAGCGGAAGTTCTGCTCGACCAAGAGGATGGTCATGCCCTGCGCCTTCAGGGTGCGCAGCAGCTCGCCGATGCGCTGCACGATCACCGGCGCCAGCCCCTCGGTCGGCTCGTCCAGCAGCAGCAGCTTGACCCCCGTCCGCAGCACCCGGGCGATCGCCAGCATCTGCTGCTCGCCGCCCGACAGCTTGGTGCCCTGGCTGCCCGCCCGCTCCAGCAGGTTGGGGAACAGGCGGTGGATCTCGGCCAGGCTCATGCCGCCTTCCGCCACCTTGGGCGGCAGCGTCAGGTTCTCGGCCACCGAGAGGGAGGCGAAGATGCCGCGCTCCTCTGGCACATAGCCGATGCCGGCGCGGGCGATGCGGTGCGGCGGCGTCGCCAGCAGGTCGACAGCACCCATCCGGATGGTGCCCTGGCGCCGGCGCAGGATGCCCATGATGGCGCGCAGGGTCGACGTCTTGCCGGCGCCGTTGCGGCCCAGGAGGGTCACGGTCTCGCCCGGGAACACGTCGAGGTCGACGCCGTGCAGCACATGGCTCTCGCCGTAGAAGCCCTGCAGGCCGCGCACGTGGAGCAGCGGCTCAGCCATGCTCGGACCCCATATAGGCCTCGCGCACCCGCGGGTCGGCCGAGACCTCGGCGTAGCTGCCCTCGGCCAGGATCTCGCCGCGCTGCAGCACCGTGACCCGGTGGCACAGATCGGCGACGACCGACAGGTTGTGCTCGACCATCAGTACGGTGCGGTCCGCCCCGACCTTGCGGATCAGGTCGGCGATGCGGCCGATCTCCTCATGGCCCATGCCGGCCATCGGCTCGTCCAGCAGCAGCATCGGCGGGTCGAGCGCCAGGGTGGTGGCGATCTCCAGCGCCCGCTTGCGGCCATAGGACAGGTCGACCGCGGCGGTGCGGGCGAATTCGCTCAGGTTGACGGCCTCGATCAGGTCCAGGGCGCGCTGGTCCAGCCGGCGCAGCACCCGGTCCGAGCGCCAGAACTGCCGCGCCAGCCCCTCCGGCCGCTGCAGCGCCACCCGGACATTCTCCAGCACGGTCAGGTGTGGGAACACGGCCGAGATCTGGAACGACCGCACCAGCCCGCGCCGCGCCACCTCGGCCGGCTGCAGCCGGGTGATGTCCTGGCCGCGGAAGGCGATGCGGCCGGCGGTCGGCTGGTGGAACTTGGTCAGCAGGTTGAAGACGGTGGTCTTGCCGGCGCCGTTCGGCCCGATCAGGGCGTGGATCGTGCCCTCGCGCACGCTCAGGTCCACGCCCTTGACGGCGAGGAAACCGCGGAAGGCCTTGGTCAGGCCCTCCGCCACCAGGATCGGCTGGGAACCCGTCATCAGCCGGCTATTTCTTCGCCGTCAGCGGGCAGCCGCTCTCCTGCGGGTTCAGGAAGGCCTGGTCGCCGGGGATGGTGGCCAGCAGCTTGTAGTAGTCCCAGGGCTTGCTGCTGTCCGCCGGCGCCTTGACCTGGAACAGGTACATGTCGTGCACCATGCGGCCGTCCGGCTGGACCTTGCCGTTCTTGGCGAAGACGTCGTCGACCGGCAGCTCCTTCAGCTTGGCGGCGACCTTCTCGCCATCATCGGTGCCGGCGGCCTGCACCGCCTTCAGATACTGCAGCACCGAGGAGTATTCCGAGGCCTGGACCGAATTCGGCATGCGCTTGGTGCGCTCGAAGAAGCGCTGGGCGAAAGCCCGGCTCTCGTCGTTGCGGTCCCAGTAGAAGTCTTCGGTCAGCACCAGCCCCTGCGCCGCCTCGAGGCCGAGGCCGTGCACCTCGGACAGGGTGAACAGCAGGCCGGCCAGCTTCTGGCCGCCGGCGACGATGCCGAACTCCGCCGCCTGCTTGATGGCGTTGGCGGTGTCGAGCCCGGCATTGGCCAGGCCGACCACCTTGGCGCCCGACGCCTGGGCCTGCAGCAGGAAGGAGGAGAAGTCGGTGGTGTTCAGCGGGTGCCGCACGCTGCCCAGCACCTTGCCGCCCTTGGAGGTGACGAACTTCGTGGTCTGGTCCTCCAGCGAATAGCCGAAGGCGTAGTCGGCGGTCAGGAAGAACCAGCTGTCGCCGCCCTGGTCGACCAGGGCGCCGCCGGTGCCGACCGCCAGCGCATGGGTGTCGAAGGCCCAGTGGAAGCCGGTGGCCGAGCAGGCCTTGCCGGTCAGGTCGGCGGTCACGGCGCCGGAGGTGATGGTGACCTTGTGCTTCTCGGCCGCCAGCGCCTGCACCGCGAGGGCGACGGAGGAGGTGGTGAGCTCGCTGATCATGTCGACACCGTCGACGTCGAACCACTGCCGGGCGATGTTCGAGCCAATGTCGGGCTTGTTCTGGTGGTCGGCGGAGACGATCTCGATCGGGGCGTCCAGCACCTTGCCGCCGAAATCCTCGACCGCCATCTTCGCGGCCTCGACCGACCATTTGCCGCCGTAATCGGCATAGACGCCGGACTGGTCGTTCAGCACGCCGATCTTGACCACGTTGCCCGAGACCTGGGCCGCAGCCGGCAGGGCGAAACCCGCGACCAGCAGCCCGACAGCAACAGCGTTCCGCTTCATGATGCCTCCCCGAGGACGATGCATTCGCAACGATTTTAGGATTTCGGGGAACCCTGCCTGAATCGGGGCCGGCGGTGCAATCGCCTTTTCGCAGTGCGGGAGGAAATCCGTTACTGTTTCTCCATCGGTGCCGGCCGCAGCGAAGGGAGAGGCGCCGCCTGTGGCAGCGCCGCGGCCGCCGGACTCGGGCAGACATGACCGCAGGAGAGGGAGGCTAGTCTTTCGCCTGACGGGCCGTGATGATCCAGGCGCGTGAATCGAACAGGACGCCGTCCGGGGTCAGGTGCGCTTCGAGCAGGTCGCGCAGCCGCCGTCGCGCCGCATCGCCTTCCGCATCCGTCCGGGCCAGCAGATCCCTGGCGAATTGCAGGCCGGTCACGGCCTCACAGGCGGCATCGACGTCCGGGCCGTAGAAGACCGGCTCATGGACCTCGGCAAACTCGACCGAGACGAAGCCGGATGCATGCAAGAGGTCCGTGGCGACGGCCGGATCGCCCAGCGAGAATGCCGCGGGGGCATCCGCCGGCAAGAGAACCCCCGGTTCCAGCGCCTGCCGGATGACGGTTGCCCACTCGTTGCGGTCCCGGCCCTGCCATACCATCCACACCAGGCGCGCGCCCGGCCGCATCGCCCGGCCGATATTGGCGAAGGCCGCCGCCGGATCGGCGAAGAACATCGTCCCGAAGCGGCTGATGCACAGGTCGAAGCCGGCCGGGGGAAACGGCCGCAGCTGGGCGTCGGCCTGTTCGAAGGCGACGTTCGGCAACCCCTCCTGCGCACTGCGCCGGCGGGCGACCTCGAGCAGCTCCGCCGAAACGTCGACGCCCAGCACGCTGCCTTGCACCGCGATGCGGGCCGCCTCGCGCGTGCTCTGTCCCGCACCGCATCCGATATCGAGCACGCGATCGCGCGGTCCGACCTCGAGGGCCGCCCGGAAGGCCTCGTTATGCCGACGGAGTTCGGCGTCGTAGAAATCGGCACAGTTCAACGCCATCGCAAACTCACCTACTAAGGATGGGGATGGTCCTTGTCCGGAAAGAAGACCGGTATGCCGCACATCGTCGGCTGCCACCCACCGGTCACAGGCGGCCGCAACTGCCCGTCCTCGGCAAGAACGGTTCGCCCGCGATCGTCACTGCACACGCAATTGTGAATTATGCCGCGACACTGCTGCTTCATCAGGTCGGAAGGATTCTGAGATCTGGTCTGGGCCGCCTGAGGCGACGGCTTGGACGAGGGCGCGGAGCACGCCACGACCAGAAGCATGCCGCCCAGGAACAGCCAAGCTGGGCGGGTCATGGTTTCCGCTTGGCCTGCAGGATCGGGATCGGCGACGTCAGGCGATCCTCCGCCTCGGCCTCGGCGAAGATCTTCCGCACCACGTCCATCCCGTCGATCACCCGGCCGAAGGCGGCAAAGCCCTGGCCGTCCGGATTGCGGCGCCCGCCGAAATCCAGTTCGGGCTGATCGCCGATGCAGATGAAGAAGGCGTTGCTGGCCGTGCCGGGCGCGAGCCGCGCCATCGACAGCGTTCCGTCCTGGTGCTTCAGGCCGGTGACGCTGGTCGGCTCATGCGCGACCGGCGGCAACGGAGGCGGGGCGTCGTCATTGCCGTCGGCCGCCCGCCAGCCGAACTGGATCACCTCGATCTTGGCCCGGACGGTGTCGGGCTGGTTCGCCATCGACACGATGCGATAGACCGACTGGTTGTCGAGCAGCCCCTTGTCGACATAGGCTAGGAAATCCGCGGCGGACAACGGCGCGCGGTCGGGATAGACCTCGACCGTGAAGTCCCCCAGCGCGGTGGCGATGGTGACCTGCGGGGCGGCGGCCGCCTGCGCCTGCCCTGATGCCGGCAGCAGGGGAAGCGTCGCCAGGCCGGCCAGCACCGCGCGCCGTGCCGGTCCGGCCCTGAGACGCGGATCGCGTTTTCCCTCAGCCATGTCGCCTTCCCCTCCCTGAGACATCGCCAGCTATGAGATCGTCGAAGATCGATGCAATGGTCAAGGTCCGGTTATTGCTGATCGCAGATCTTCAATTCAACCCGCGGCTGGTGGCGGCGATCATCAGGCGGTCGAACAGGGCGGCCGGAATCAGCCGCTTCACCCAGAACACCGCCTTGGAATCGGTGCCCAGGCGCAGCCGGGCCGGCATCCGGCGGGCTTCGGCCAGGCGCAGCAGTCGGTCCGCCGTGCGGCCGCCGATCGCGGCAGCCCGCTCCGGCGGCACCTCGCCCAGCGCCGCCCGGCGGCGCATGGCCCGGTCGTATTTGCTGCGATAGGGCGAATCCGCGGCCGGTACCGGATGGTCCAGCCGGGCGTTGAAGCCGGTGTCATGGCGCCCGGGCTCGACCGCGCAGACCTGCACGCCATGCGGCGCCAGCTCCAGCCGCAGCGCCTCGCTGAAGCCGGACAGGCCGTGCTTGCTGGCGGTGTAGATCGCCATGAACGGCGTGCCGATGAAGCCGAGGACCGAGGAGATGTTGATCACCCGGCCGCGGCTGCGTCGCAGCGCCGGCAGCAGGTCGCGGGTCAAGAGGATCGGGGCCTCGAGATTGGTCGCGATCTGGCGCCGGATCTGGTCGTCGTCCAGCGCCTCGAGCGGGCCGTACAGGCCGTAGCCGGCATTGTTGATCAGGCAGTCCAGGCCGCCAGCGACCGCGGCCGCCACCGCGGCCCGCTGCGCCGGGTCGGTGACGTCGAGCGGCAGCACGGTGACCCCCGGAATGGCGGCCAGAGCCGCGGCCTCCGGCCGGTCCGCCGATCCGCGCAGCGTCGCCAGCACCGACCAGCCGGCGGCGGCGAAGCGCTTTGCCGTGGCGAAGCCGAAGCCGGAACTGCAGCCGGTGATCAGCACGGTCTTCATCGATCGTCTCCCCCCGATCGTGCCGAGATACCATGCTTGCGGAGCAGGTGCCGCAGCTGGTCGTAGCCGAGGCCGAGCGCCGTCGCGGCCCGGCCCTGGTGCCCACCATGGGCCTGCAGCGCCGCCTCCAGCCAGCGTTTCTCGACCGCCGCGATCTCGCTCCGGAAATCATAGGGCATGGCCGGTGTCGCGGCAGCGGGGCCGAGAGCCTCGGCTCCGGTTCCAGTCTGCAGCCCTTTCGGCCGCCAGGGCGAGGCGAAGGGGTCGAGCACGATCTCCGCCACCGGCTCGTCCGGCGGGGTGCGGTAGACCGCGCGCTCGACCGCGTTCTTCAGCTCGCGGATGTTGCCGGGCCAGGGATGGCCGTGCAGCGCCGCCATCGCCGCCGGGGCGAAGCCGGGAAAGCCCGACCGGTCCAGCGCATGGGCCATGGCCTGCCCGAAATGGCCGGCCAGCAGCGGGATGTCCTCCGGCCGGGCACGCAGCGGCGGCACGGTCAGCACGTCGAAAGCCAGCCGGTCCAAGAGGTCGCCGCGGAACCGCCCGGCCGCGACCTCGCCCGGCAGGTCGACATTGGTGGCGGCGACGACGCGGACGTCGACCGTCATGGTCTGGGTGCCGCCGACCCGCTCGATCTCGCCGTATTCGATCACCCGCAGCAGTTTCTCCTGCACCCGCAGGCCGGCATTGGCCAGCTCGTCCAGGAAGAGGGTGCCGCCGTCGGCGCGCTCGAACCGGCCGACATGGCGCCGGACCGCGCCGGTGAAGGCGCCGGCCTCATGGCCGAACAGCTCGCTCTCCAGCAACTCGGGCGACAGCGCGGCGCAGTCCAGCTTGACGAAGGGCCGGTCCCAGCGCGGCGACAGGAAGTGCAGCCGCGCCGCGATCAACTCCTTGCCCGTGCCGCGCTCGCCGATCACCAGCACCGGCCGGTCCAACGGCGCCGCGGCCGACACTCGGTCCAGCAGGTCGGCGAAGGCGGGCGCCTCGCCCAGCAGATGCGGCAATCCGTCGGCCATGATTCCGGCTCGGTGAAATTTCCCAAAGGATTGGAAATTTTCGCCGAATGATCAAGCTGCGATTGGGGTGGAGCGGCGGAAATCAGCCAATCCCGACTCTGGCACGGGCTTTGCAACCCAGGGGATGACCCGAATGCATCGGGGCTTGAGGAGGACCGAATGAGCTACGGCTTCGACCCGACCGGCACCCGCACCCGGCGCAGCGCCGGGACCGCCGACTGGCGCCGCACGGGCGAGCGCCTACTGGCCTGGATCACCAGCCGGCCGACCGAGAACTGGGTGTTCTTCGGCGCCGGCGTGCTGATCGCTTCCTTGTTCCTGTAGGACCGAAAGAGGACCGTGTGATGGGTATCTTTTCCCGCCTTGGCGACATCATCAATTCCAACCTCAACGCCATGCTCGACCGCGCCGAGGATCCCGAGAAGATCGTCCGGCTGATCGTGCAGGAGATGGAGGACACGCTGGTCGAGGTGCGCGCCGCTGCCGCCCGCTCGATCGCCGAGAAGAAGGACATCCTGCGCAAGGGCAACCAGCTCGAGGCGGCGCAGGCCGAATGGCAGCGCAAGGCCGAGCTGGCGGTCGAGAAGGGCCGCGAGGACCTGGCCAAGGGCGCGCTGGTGGCCAAGGCCCAGGCCGCGACCGCGGCCGAGCTGCTGCGCCGCGAGCTGGAGATGATCGAGGCCGCCCTGGCCAAGACCAACGAGGATCTCGGCCGGCTCGAGGCCAAGCTGACCGAGGCCAAGAACAAGCAGAAATCCTTCACCATCCGGCACGACGCGGCGCGCGACCAGATCCGCATCCGCACCCAGCTGCATGACGGGCGGATCGACGAGGCGCTGTCCCGCTACGAGCAGATCGAACGCAAGATCGACACGCTGGAGGGCCAGGTCGAATCCTTCGATCTCGGCCGGCGCAAGACGCTGCAGGACGAGTTCGCGGATCTCGAGGCCGAGAGCGGCGTCGAGAAGGAGCTGCAGGCGATCAAGGCTCGCCTCGGCCGCACCGGCGGCTGATCGGTTTCGTCAAACCGGCCCGGCGGAAACGCCGGGCCGCAGACGCAAGGACGACCATGTTTCACGCCTTCTTCTTCGTCCCGGTCATCGTCTTCCTGGTGATCGTGGCGCCGATCTGGCTGGTGCTGCACTACGTCACCCGCTGGCGCTCGTCCCGCACGCTGTCGCGCGAGGATGAGCGCATGCTGGTCGACCTGTGGGAAAGCGCCAAGCGCATGGAGCACAGGATCGTGACGCTCGAGAAGATCCTCGACGCCGAGGCGCCGCAGTGGCGGAGGCCGGCGCCATGACCGGGCGCTTCACCGAATCGCCGAACCCGCATCGTCTCTACCGCGATCCGGACAACGGCTTGTTCCTCGGCGTCTGCGCCGGTCTGGCCGCCTATTTCGGCGTCTCGCCCGGCAAGGTCCGCGTCGGCGCCGTGGTCCTGGGCCTGATCTTCTTCCCGCACATCCTGATCGCCTACCTGGCGGCGGCGGTGTTCCTGAAGCGCCGGCCGCGGCTGTTGTACCGCAGCCCGGACGAGGAGGTGTTCTGGCGCTCGGTCTCGGTCCAGCCGGCCGACACCTTCTCCGCCATCCGCCACAATTTCCGCGAGCTGGAGCAGCGCCTGGCCGGGATGGAGCGCTACGTCACCTCCAGCGAATTCAAGCTGAACCGGGACTTCCGCGACCTCGAAGGCCGCTGAGTCCAGGTCTCTCACCCTGAAGAAAGGAGCCAGCAATGGCCGCCTCCTACCGACCGGATTACGACATCGTCTCGCCGCGCAGCGCGCGCGGCAGCCTGGGCACGGTCGGCCATGTCGTCTACGCGATCTATGCCGTCTCGCTGTTCACCGCCCTGCCGATGCTGATCGGCGTGGTCATCGCCTATCTGGCGCGCGGCGAGGCCCGCGGCACGGTCGGCTGGGACCATCTCACCTGGGCGATCCGCACCTTCTGGGCGTTCCTGCTGCTCGGCCTGCTGTTCGGCGCCCTGACCTGGGTGCTGATCGGCTGGCCGCTCCTGGGCCTGCTGTGGCTGTGGACCGCCTACCGCATCTTCCGCGGCTGGATGGCCGTCGCCGGCGGCACGCCGCTGTACCGCTGAAACCCGGCCGCGCCTGAAGGCTGGCCGATCGAGGAGGGATCGTGATGGGTTCGTTGCAGACCTTGGCCTTCCTGGCGGGACTGGGCACCGCCGATCCCTCCGCGGCGGAGTTGGCTGCGCCGGTCGACCTCTCGGGGGTCGACACGGTGGTGGTGACCGGCGGCGGCCTGTCGGTCGCCGCCACCACCGACCCCGGCCGGCCGCTGCTGGCGACGCTGGACGAGTCCGAGGATTGTGCTGCGACCCTGCGGGTCGAGGGCCGGGTCCTGACCGTCGATGTCCACGAACAATCCTCGGTCTGGCCGCGCGACTGCCGGCCGGAACTGTCGCTCAACCTTCGGCCCGGCGCCAACCTGGCGCTGCGGCCGGCCGCGGTCTCGGCCACGCTGAACGGCCGCTTCGGCGCCGTCACGGTCGAGGCCCAGGCGGCTGAGCTGTCGCTGGCCGGCCAGGCCCGCACGCTCGACCTGTCGGCCGAGGCGCTGCAGGCGACCCTGCGCGCCGACGATCCGGGCCAAGCCATTCGCATCGAGGCCAAAGCCGCCGACCTCGACCTCGGCTTCCGCCGCGGCACCCCGGTCAGCTGGGACGTCGACGCCCGGGTCTCCATGGTCGACAGCACCATCCCCGCCGCCGCCGGCCACCCGCCGCTGGTGTCGATCAAGGGCGAGTTCGTCCGCGCCCGCATCGGCTACGCCGACTGACTTCGGCGCCCGTCGCCGACCTTCCGAAAATCCGCGTTTTCAATGCCGTGCCCGACAGGCGCGAAGGGGGAGCCATGAGGATCCTGGCCACGATGCTGTCCGCCGCGCTCCTGCTCGCCGCGGGGCAGGCAGGAGCGGTCGGTTTCCAGAGCGCGACGGCGCCGGACCCGTCGGACCGGCCGCTCGCCATCGGCATCTGGTATCCCAGCGACGCGCCGGTGCCGGACCAGCCGAACACCCCGGTCCGCCAGGCGCTGGCCGTGGACGGGCCGATCCGGGGCGATCACTTGCCCCTCATCGTCATCTCGCATGGCAGCGGCGGCTGGCTCGGCGGCCATGCCGACCTGGCCAAGGCGCTGGCCGAGGCCGGATTCGTGGTCGTCGCGGTCACCCACACCGGCAACAACTACCAGGACGACAGCTACCCCGCGGCGCGTCGGATGGTGGACCGGCCGCGCCACATCGCCCGCGTGCTCGATCACATGCTGGCGGATTGGTCCGGGCGCGACCGTCTCGATCCCGCCCGGATCGGCATCTATGGCTTTTCGTACGGCGGATTCACCGCTCTGGTGGCGATCGGCGGTACGCCCGACCTGCGGTTGCTGATCCAGCATTGCCGGCAGGTCCCCGATGAGTGGGTCTGCAAGACCGGAGGGCCCGGCGTATCCGAGATACCTCGGACTGATGAGCTGCCGTCGCCGGTGTTCGTCCACGACCCGCGCATCCGCGCCGCGGTGATCGCGGCGCCGGGCCTGGGTTTTGCCTTCGACAAGGCGGCGCTGGCCTCCGTCACCGTGCCGGTCCAGCTCTGGAACGGTGCGGAGGATGAACGGGTGCCCGTAGCCACCAACGCCGCAGTGATCCGCCAGGCGCTGCCGACCCAGCCCGACTTCCATGTGGTCGAAGGAGCTGGCCATTTTGCCTTCCTGCAGCCGTGCCCACCGAAGTTGAAGACGTTGGAGCCGGAGACCTGGGCGATGGTGTGCGTCGATGCCCCAGGCTTCGACCGCGCCGCCTTTCATCGGCGGCTCAACGGCGATGTCACCGCCTTCTTCCGCGCGCAGCTCGGGGGCGACTAAGGACGGAATCGGGAAAAATCCGGCCCGTTCCCTTGCAATAGCAAACCATCATCCCTAAAACAGAAAACAGACGCATCGCTCCGCCGGCCAGGTCCGGCGGCTGGTGCATCTGTTGTCGTGTCCAATTTCGTTCCGGATCGGCAATCTTTACGCAAAATTGACATGGAGACTTCGGCGCGCATGCCACCGCAGCCCCTCGACTCGACTGCCTCCGCCGACAGTATTTCCGGCATGGCCCTGTTTCTCGATGTCGATGGCTGCCTGATCGACTTGGCAGAGCGGCCCGAGGACGTGGTGGTGCCGGCCGGCCTGATCGGTGATCTCGAACGGCTTTCTACCCGCATCGGCGGCGCCCTGGCCCTGGTCTCCGGCCGCGCCATCGCGGATCTCGACCGGCTGTTCGCGCCGCTGTCCCTGCCCGCCGCCGGCCAGCATGGGCTGGAGTGGCGCGCCGCGCCGGCCGGGCCGGTCGAGCGCGTCCCGGTCGACCGCACGGTGCTCGCCCGGTTGGCCGCGGCGCTGGCGGATTTCGCTACCGGAAAGACCGGCTTGCGGGTCGAGCCTAAGGGCGCCGCGGTGGCGATCCATTACCGCCAGGCGACCGCCCTCGGCCCCGATGTCATCGCCTTTGCCGAGACGCTCCTGGCCGGGACCGCGGGCTGGCACGCGCTGGCCGGCAAGATGGTGGTCGAGTTCAAGCCCGACGGCGTCGACAAGGGCTCGGCAGTGGAGCGTTTCCTGGCGCTGCCGCCCTTCGCTGGCCGCCGGCCGCTGGCGGCGGGAGACGATGTCACCGACGAGGATGCCTTCGCCGCGGCGCTGCGGCATGACGGTGTCGCACTCCAGGTCGGCGACAGGGAACCGACCGTGGCGAACCGGCGTTTGCCTGATCCCGCGGCCATGCGCGACTGGATCGCGCGGCTGGCCGCATCCCGCTGACGAAAAGGGACCGGCATGGGCCGCCTGATCGTGGTCTCGAACCGCATCGCCCCGGTCGAGGAGGGCAAGGCGCCGCAGGGCGGCCTGGCCGTCGCCGTGCTCGCGGCGCTGAAGGAAACCGGCGGCGTCTGGCTGGGCTGGAGCGGCAAGCTGGCGGAGGATGCGTCGCCGCAGCCGAAGCTGAAGCGCGCCGGGCCGCTGACCTATGCCATGCTCGACCTGACGCCGAAGGAGTTCGACCTCTACTACAACGGCCACGCCAATTCGACGCTGTGGCCGGTGTTCCACTACCGCAGCCAGCTGGTGCACTACACCCGCGCGGCGGAGGACGGCTACCGCCGGGTCAACGCCCAGTTTGCCGATGCCCTGATGCCGCTGCTGCGCCCGGGCGACCGGATCTGGGTGCATGACTATCAGCTGATCCCGCTCGGCCGGGCGCTGCGCGACCGCGGGGTGACGGCGCCGATCGGCTTCTTCCTGCACACACCGTTCCCGACGCCCGAGGTGCTGCGCACCCTGCCGACCTATGAGGAGCTGCTGCGCGACCTCGCCGCCTATGACGTGGTCGGGCTGCACACCGCACGCGACCGCGACGCCCTGCTGGCCGCCTGGCACCGCAGCTGGCGCGAGACCACCGACGGGCGGGTCGAGATCGACGGCCGCCGGATCGTGGTTGAGGCCTTCCCGATCTCGATCGAGACCGAGGAGATCGCGACCGACGCCCCGGCCGCCTGGAACATGCGCTCGGCGCACCGGCTGCGCGACAGCCTGGTCGGGCGCGACCTGATCATCGGCGTCGACCGGCTCGACTACTCCAAGGGCCTGCCGCGACGCTTCGAGGCGTTCCGCACCCTGCTGGAGCGCTGGCCGGACCGACGCGGCCGGGTCAGCTACATGCAGATCGCGCCGCCGACCCGCAGCGACGTCGCCGAGTACCAGGAGATCCGGCACCAGCTGGAAAGCCTGGCCGGGTCGGTCAATGGTGAGTTCGCCGACATCGACTGGGTGCCGCTGCGCTATCTGAACAAGAGCGTGCCGCGCAAGACGCTGCTGGGCTTCTACCGTTCGGCCGCAGTCGGGCTGGTGACGCCGATGCGCGACGGCATGAACCTGGTCGCCAAGGAATATGTCGCGGCCCAGGATCCGGAGGATCCGGGCGTGCTGGTGCTGTCGGAATTCGCCGGCGCGGCGGAGGAGCTGGAGACGGCGCTGATCGTCAACCCGTTCGACGTCGAAGGCGTGGCCGAGGCGCTGGAGCGGGCCCTGATCATGCCGGTGGAGGAGCGGCGCGAGCGCCACGCCGCGATGATGCGGGTGCTGCGCGGCAACGACATCGGCCATTGGCGCCGCCGGTTCATGGCGGCGCTGGAAGGTGCCGCAGCCTAGAGATACCGCTTCCGGACCGAGGTCTTCAGCGTGTCCAGCAGCACCGCAACCAGCACCAGGACGCCCTGGATCACCTGGGTGTAGTGCGGCGGCATGCCCATGACGTTGATCGCGGTCTGGATCGCGGCCAGCAGCAGCACGCCGGCGAACACGCCGGACAGGCCGCCGACGCCGCCCTTCAGGCTGACGCCGCCGATCACCACCGCGGCGAAGGTCTGGAACAGCATGCCGAAGCCGAGATTGGCGGTGGCGCCGGCGGTGCGGGCGGCCAGCAGCCAGCCGGCGAAGGCGGCGAGGCCGCCGGCCAGGACGAAGGCGATCATCACCAGCCGGTCGACCTTGATCCCGGCGCGGAACGGCGCCTGCGGGTTGCCGCCGATCATGGTCAGGTGCCGGCCGAACGGCGTCTTCCGCAGGATAAGGCCGAAGACGACGAACACCGCGATCAGGATCAGGCCCGGCACCGGAATGCCGAACAGATTGCTGGTCGAGACCGCGCGGATCTCGGCGGGCAGGCCGAACACCGACCGGCCGCCGGACGACGCCACCACCGCGCCGCGCAGGGCGATGAAGCCGGCCAGGGTGACGATGAAGGCGTTGATCTTGAACCGCACCACCAGCACGGCGTTGACCAGCCCGACCACGCAGCCGACCAGGATGGCGCCGACCAGCGTGACCGGCACCACCAGCCAGGGCGGATCCAGCGTCCAGCCCAGCCCGGCGCCGGCAGTGCCGAACAGCAGGGCCGTGATCATCGCCGCCAGCGCCATGGTCGATTCGATCGACAGGTCCATCTGCCCGGCGATGATCACCAGCGACAGCCCGACCGCGAGGACGCCGACGAAGGTCGACTGCTCCAGGATGTTGGTGAAGATGCCGGTCTGGAAGAAGCCCGGGATGGCGAGCGAGAAGATCGCCAGGACCACCAGCAGGATCAGCCAGACCAGGTTGTCGAGCAGCGGCTCGATCCAGGCGCGGCCGCGTTGGCCGGCGGTCGGGGAAGCGGGCTGGGCCACGGTGCGGTCCATCATCGGTCCTCGGGGCAAGGGCTGCTGCATTCCCTAATCGTCATTGCGAGCGCAGCGAAGCAATCCAGGGCAGCACGCAGCGGCCCCCTGGATTGCTTCGTCGGCTTCGCCTCCTCGCAATGACGGCGAGGGAGGGGCACTTGAAGGGTATCGTTAGCGTCACTTCACCGGCTGCACCGGCGTGGCCGGCGGCTTCAGGTTGCCCCAGAAGCTCGGCTCGTCGACATTGGCCTTGGTGATCGCGGCGCCTGGGATCTTCAGGTTCGGGCCCCAGGATTCGATCGTCAGCTCGGATTTCAGCCCCAGCACGTCATAGGTGCCGGGCTTCAGCTCCTCCTTGGCCACGATCTTGTCGATGAACATCGCAAGGCCATAGGCCTGGGCGTAGAGCGGCTGCTCCACCTCGACCTGCTCCCAGCCCTTGCGGATCAGGTCCAGGCCGACCGGCGCGCCGTTCGAGCTGACCAGCATGACGTCGCCCGGCTTCTTGCCCTTGGCCTCCAGGATGGCGGCCACCGGCACCGCCAGATGTGCGGCATGGACGAAGATCAGGTCGATGTCCGGATTGGTCAGCAGCTGGTCCGAGGCGATGTTGCCGGCGTTGGTCGCCTCCCATTGCAGGGCGGCCTGGGTGATGATCTTGACGTCCGGGAAGGCCTTCATCTTGTCCTCGAAGCCCTTCTGGATGTCGAGGGTGTAGCTGTCGCCCGGGTCGCCCAGGATCTGCAGCACCTTGCCCTTCACCGAACCGTAGCGGGTCTTCAGCAGGCCCTGGATCTGGTCGGCGGCGATCTCGCCGATCTCGATCGTGCCGGCGACCGAGGTCAGGTCGAACGCGGTGCTCTTGATCTGCCGGTCGAACACCAGCACCGGGATGCCGGCGGCCCGCGCCCGCTCCACGCCCGGCACCACCGAATCGAAATCGACCGCGGCCAGCACGATCGCTTTCGGCTTCAGCTTGATCACGTCGTCGATCTGGTTCAGCTGCAGGTCGGTGCGGTTCTGGGCGTCCAGCGACACCGTCTCGTAGCCGACCTGCTTCATCGTGCTGGTGATCACCGCCACCGACTCGGTCTGGAACTCGTCCAGCAGCGTCGGCACCAGGTAGTAGATCTTGCCCTTGTCCTGGGCGAAGGCGCCGCCTGCCGCCAATGTCGCGAGGGCGATCGCGGCCGCCCCCAGGGTCCGTCTCGCAATCCGCATGATCTTGCCTCCTCTGTTTCTGGGTTGTTCAGGCGACGCGCTGCGTCACGTCGCCGGTGATCATCCGCACCACCTCCTCGGGGCTGCTCGCGGCCGTCGCCACGTCGCCGGTGATCCGGCCGTGGCGCAGCACCACGATCCGGTCCGCCACCTGGAAGGCATGCGTCATGTTGTGGGTGATCAGGATCACGGCGACGCCCTGGGCCCGCACCCGCGCGATCATCTCCAGCCCCCGCCTTGTCTGCTCGACGCCGAGCGCCGCGAAAGGCTCGTCCAGCATCACCATCTTGCCGCCCCAATGGACGAAGCGGCTCAGCTCGATCGCCTGGCGCTGGCCGCCGGACAGGTGCTCGACATTGGTGCGGACCGACGGAATGCGGGTGCCGGCCGCGCTCAGCGCCTGCTCGGTGATCGCCTGCATCTCGCGCTCGCGCAGCACCGGCACGCCCAGAATCCGGCGGGTCAGCTCGCGGCCCATGAAGAAATTGGCGACGACGTCGACATTCATGCACAGCGACAGGTCCTGGTAGACCGTCTCGATGCCGCGCGCCTTGGAGTCCGCCGGGCTGGTGAAGTGGCACTCCTCGCCGTCGAACACCACGCGGCCCGCGGTCGGCTGCAGCCCGCCGGAGATGATCTTGACCAGGGTCGATTTGCCGGCGCCGTTGTCGCCCAGCAGGGCCAGCACCTCGCCGGCGCGGACGCTGAAACTGGCATCGGTCAGGGCGGTGATCGCGCCGAAGCGCATCTGGATGTGCTCCAGCCGCAGCAGCTCGCGGCCTGCAGTCGCGGTTTGGGCGGTGTCGGTCATGCCCTTGTCTCCGTGGCGATGGCGGACTTGCCGTGCGTGGGCGGCGGGGCCGGCTCGGCCTCGGCGAAGAGGAGGCCGGAGCGCGGCGACAGCAGGCCGGAGATGGCCAGCACCGCCGCCCCGACCAGCGCGTTGTCGGCGCCGATCGCGGACAGAGCGAGGCGCGGATGGCTGCGGTCGCTGCGCCGGCTGACCGAGGGCAGCAGCGGCTCCAGCCGTTCGACGAGCCGATGCAGGATCGGCTCCGGCATCTCCCCGCCCAGCACGACGCAGGCGGGGTCCAGCAGGTTCTCGATGGCGCAGACGGCGCGGCGCAGCGGCGGCACCGCCGCCTCGATCCAGGCGTCGACGGCGGGGTGGTCCGCCGCGGCCGGGTCGGCCGGGTCCAGCGCCACGCCGGCCTCGGCCAGCGCGGTGCGCAGCGCATGCACCGAGACATAGGTCTCGAGGCAGCCCTCATTGCCGCAGCTGCAGGCGCGGCCACCGGGCACGATCGGCATGTGGCCGAACTCCCCGGCATTGCCCCAGGCGCCCTGATGCACCTGGCCGTCGACGACGAGACCGCCGCCCAGGCCGAAGCCGAAATGGATGTAGAAGACGTCGCGCAGGCTGCGGCCCAGCCCGAACATCGCCTCGCTCAACGCCGCGGCCGGGGCATCGCCGCCGACGAAGGCGGGCAGGCCGGTCAGCGCCTGCAGCCGGTCCTCCACCGGCACGCCGACCCAGCCGGCCAGGGTGGTGGGGCCGACGAAGCTCATCGCCTCGACGTCGAACGGCCCGGGCATGGCCAGGCCGACGCCGAGCACCCGGCCGGGCGCCGCAGCGCGCAGCCGTGCCACCATCGCCGCCATCGCGGGCAGCGCCGTGTCGGGGGTGGCGGCCGAGAGGGCCGTCTGGGTCTGGTCGCGCACGGCGCCGGTCAGGTCCAGCAGCAGGCCGCGCAGGCGGTCATGCATCAGTTGCAGCCCGACGGCGAAGCCGCCATCCGGGTCGATCGCCAGCTCGATCGCCGGCTGGCCCGGCCGCTTCGGCGTCTCGCGCCGGGCGGTCAGCAGGCCGATCTCCTCGAATTCGCGGATGATGTTGCCGATGGTCTGCGGGCTCAGCGCCACCAGCCGCGCGATCTCGGCGCGCGAGATCGGCCCGTGCAGGCGCACCGCCTCCAGCACGATGCGCCGGTTGTACGGCCGTCCGAGATCCTGGTTCGTGCCTTTGAGCCGCGTTGCCATGCAGCCTCCCGACCGGAAGCGTGATCCCGGCCGGGGAATTCGTCAAATGGTTTTATGAATTATACCAAGGCCGCTGATGCCCGCGTGCGAACCAGAGCCGGCGGTTATCCGGCGTCTTCGCGGCATTCGTCTTGTTCCTGCCAGAAGGGCTTGGCGATCTCCGCCTCGACCTGCTGTCTCGTCAGACCGATATCGTCGATCAAATGGGGATTGGCCTTCGACATCTGCCGAAGGGCCCGGCGAACGCGTATCCGCTCGCGCCAGGTCGCGATCATGCTTCGCGGGGCCGCCAGGCCGAAGTGCCGACGCGACGTTTCCGCCGGTCCCTCGAGCGTTCCCGGCCACGCTGCCTGATGCGGGGCCGACCAAAGCGTGGGAGTATCGTTCATGGCACCCTCCTATGGGTTGAAGGTCCGGGGGCCCTCGACCTGAAAGAGGATGAAGTCTGCAGAACACGAACGGCGCCGTACTTAAGCTCTCCCAAATAGTTCCTAAAACTTCCAAACGGACTATGGATGCGCCTATGCAGGGATCGCGCTTTGCCTTCGGCCCGTTCGTGCTGGATTCAAGCGCGGGAACGCTCCTTCGGGACGATGTCCCCGTTGCCGTCGGCACGCGCGGGCTGATGCTGCTTGCGGCGCTGGTCGGACGGCCCGGCGAAATCCTGGGCAAGGCCGAGCTGATGGATGCGGCGTGGCCGGGCACGGCCGTCGAGGAAGGCAACCTTACCGTTCAGATCGCGCAGCTGCGGAAGCTGCTGGGTCCGGCCACCGGCGGCGGTGAATGGATCGCCACGGTTCCGCGCGTCGGCTACCGCTTCGCGGGGGCCGTCGAGCAGTTCGGGGATGCGAGGCGAAGACCTCTGCCGCTGCCGGGCAAACCATCGATCGCCGTGCTGCCCTTCGTCAATGTCGGCAACGATCCCGAGCAGGACTCCTTCGCCGATGGGTTGACCGAGGACCTGATCACCGACCTGTCCAGGATTCCGGGCCTGTTCGTGATCGCCCGCAACTCGGCCTTCGCCTACAAGGGGAAGGCGATGGACGTGCGCGGCATCGCACAGGATCTTGGCGTACGCTACCTGCTGGAGGGCAGCGCAAGGCGCGCCGCGGGGCGCGTGCGCATCAACGCACAGCTGGTCGACGCGGTGAGTGGTGATCATCTGTGGGCGGAACGCTTCGACCGCGGCCTGGACGACATCTTTGCCGTTCAGGACGAGGTCACCGGCAAGATCGTGGAGGCGTTGCTTGGCCGGCTGGGTGCGATGCCGCCGCGCAACCGGCCCAGAAGTCTAGAGGCCTACGATCTCTGCGTGCGGGCGCGCAAGCTGATGGATGATTCGCCGCAGTCGGCGCGGGAAGCGCATCTGATGCTGACGCGCGCAGTCTCACTCGATCCGGGATACGCCGAGCCCTATCGCTGGCTCGCCATGAACCATTGGATGGGATGGGTGCATTCCGGCGGACCAACGGAATCGTCCCGCAACACTGCTTTGGACTTGGCGCGCAAGGCCGTCGCGATCGACCCCAATGATGCCGGCTGCCGCTGGGTGCTGGCTTACCTGCTGGCCTATGCGCGCTGTTTCGCCGAGGCGGATGCGGAATTCGCCAAGGCGATCGAGCTCGACCCGAACGAGGCCGATGCCTGGGCGGCATTGTCGGACATCGCGGTCCTGGCCGGCCAGGTCGAGGAGGGCCTCGATCACATCCGCAAGGCGTTCCGGCTGAACCCGTTTCCGGCCAGCTGGTACTATCTGGCGCTCGGCCAGGCGCAGTATGCGGCCGGCGACTACGAAGCCGCCGTCGAGACGCTGCGCCGCGACGAGACGTATCGGACGAGCTCGCGCCGCTTCCTGGCGGCAAGCCTTGCCCAGCTGGGCCGGCTCGACGAGGCGCGGGCGGAGGTCGAGCTGTTCCTCGTCGGCAACCCGCAATTCACCACCCGCCACTGGGCCGCGACGGAGCCGTTCCGCGACGTCGCGACGCTCGAGCATTTCGTCGATGGCTACCGCAAGGCCGGTCTGCCGGACTGACGCGCCTTCCGCTTGTGCGGCCTACTCCTCGAAGCGACCCGTGGCGTCGCGATCGCGGTCGTATCGTCTGGTGAGCGGAAACGGCGGCAGCCAGGATTCGCGACGGATGGTCCAGCTTTCATAGGTCGGCATCAGCTGGTCGGGGGCATCCAGGGATCCCAGGTTCAGTTCGACTTCGTCCGTGCTGCGCCCGAAAACGGTCGAGCCGCAGCGAGGGCAGAAAAACCGCCCGGCATAGTCGCGTGTCTCACCTTCGATCGTCACTGCATCCTGAGGGAAGATCGCGGATGCGTGAAACAGGGCCCCGTGATGCTTGCGGCAGTCGAGACAGTGACAAAGGCCGACCCGGTATGGGCGTCCCGACGCCACGATTCGGACGTTGCCGCACAGGCAGCCGCCGGTGAATCGGTCCATGCTGCGTCTCCTCTGAGATCAAGCGATCGGAATGGCTAAAGCGAGCAGGGACGGGCTTTCCTGTCCCCCTCGCCATTCACCCCGCCGCCTTCGCCTCGCGGCGGCGGCGGTGCAGGATCGGCTCGGTGTAGCCGTTGGGCTGGTCGAGGCCCAGCAGCACCAGGTCCAGCGCCGCCTGGAAGGCGATGCTGCGGTCGAAATCCGGCGCCATCGGCCGGTACAGCGGGTCACCGGCATTCTGGCCGTCGACCACCGCCGCCATGCGCCGCATCGTCTCCTGCACCTGCGCCTCCGTGACCAGCCCGTGCTTCAGCCAGTTGGCGATGTGCTGGGACGAGATACGCAAAGTGGCGCGGTCCTCCATCAGCCCGACATCGTTGATGTCCGGTACCTTGGAGCAGCCGATGCCCTGGTCGATCCAGCGCACGACATAGCCCAGGATGCCCTGGGCATTGTTGTCGAGCTCGCGCTGCACCTGCTCCGCCGCCAGGTTGCGGCCGCCCAGCAGCGGTGGGGTCAGGATCGACTCCAGCTTCGCCTTCGGCCGCGACTTCAGCTCCTCCTGCCGCGCCGCCACGTCGACCGCATGGTAGTGGGTCGCGTGCAGCACCGCCGCGGTCGGCGACGGCACCCAGGCGGTGCTGGCCCCGGCGCGAGGGTGGCCGACCTTGGCCTGCAGCATCTCGGCCATGGCGTCGGGCTTGGCCCACATGCCCTTGCCGATCTGCGCCCGGCCCTTCAGCCCGGCGGCCAGGCCCTGGTCGACATTGTTGTCCTCATAGGCCCCTAGCCAGACGGCGTCCTTGATGTCGCCCTTCGGCAGCACCGGCCCGGCCAGCATGCTGGTGTGGATCTCGTCGCCGGTGCGGTCCAGGAAGCCGGTGTTGATGAACACCAGGCGGTGCCGCACCGCGCGCATGCACTCCTTGAGGTTGACGGTGGTCCGCCGCTCCTCGTCCATCACGCCGACCTTCAGCGTGTAACGCGGCAGGCCCAGCGCCTCCTCGACCCGGCCGAACAGCGTATCGGTCAGCGCCGCCTCGTCCGGCCCGTGCATCTTCGGCTTGACGATGTAGACGCTGCCGGCGCGGCTGTTGCGCGGGCCGGCGGTCTTCTGCAGGTCGTGGACGGCGCAGAACGCGGTGACCAGGGCGTCGAGGAAGCCTTCCGGCACCTCGGCCCCGTCCTGGTCCAGAACCGCGTCGGTGGTCATCAGATGGCCGACATTGCGGACCAGCATGAGACTCCGGCCGGGCAGGGTCAGCGTGCCGCCGCCGGCCGCGGTGTAGGTCCGGTCGTCCGCCAGCCGGCGGGTCAGGCTCTTGCCGCCCTTGACGAAGGTCTCGGCCAGGTCGCCCTTCATCAGCCCCAGCCAGTTGCGGTAGACTGCGACCTTGTCCTCGGCATCGACCGCCGCGACCGAATCCTCGCAGTCCTGGATGGTGGTGATCGCCGCCTCCAGCACCACGTCCTTGACGCCCGACGGGTTGTCGGCGCCGATCGGGTGCGACCGGTCGATCTGTAGCTCGACATGCAGGTTGTGGTTGCGGAACAGCAGACGGCGCGTCCCGTCCTCGCCGGCGTAGCCGACGAACTGCTCGGGATGGGCGAGGGTGGTGGTCGACCCGTCGGCCAGCACGATCTCCAGCGCCGCACCGGTCAGGCGATATTCCGCCACCTGGCCGTGGCTGCCGGCGGCGAGCGGGATCGCGGTGTCCAGGAGCCGCGCCGCCTCGGCGATCACCGCCTGGCCGCGCTTACGGTTGAAGCCGGCGCCGGGTGCCAGGTCGCCGGTCTGCGGGATCGCGTCGGTGCCGTAGAGCGCGTCGTACAGGCTGCCCCAGCGGGCATTGGCCGCGTTCAGGGCGAAGCGCCCGTTCATCACCGGCACCACCAGCTGCGGCCCGGCGATGGTGGCGATCTCCGCATCGACGTTGCCGGTGTCGATGGTGAAGTCCGGCCCTTCCTCGCGCAGATAGCCGATGCCGCTCAGGAAGGCGCGGTACTCGGCCGGGTCGAAGCTCTGGCCCCGCCGGTCCTGATGCCAGGCATCGATCTGCTGCTGCAGCCGGTCGCGCTCCGCCAGCAGCGCCCGGTTGACCGGGCCGAGCTCCGCCACGATCGCGGCGAAATGGCGCCAGACGGCGTCGGGGTCAACGCCGGTGCCGGGGGCGATCTCCCGCTCGACCAGATCCGCCAGGGACGAGGCCACCCTCAGGGTGTGCCGGGAAACGGTGGAGGTCATGAGCAGCGCCGTGGTTGGAGGGCCATGATCATCCGGCTAATGCAACGGCCGCCGCCTGTCCAGCGTGCCGCGGCCGTTTCCCGCGATGCGGAAATCGCTCCATCGCAATATCGGGGATCAGGCGGGTTCCGGCGTGGCGGCACAGCTAAACCACCCCGATCCGGCGCCGCCGGTCGGGCTTCGATGTCGCGCCGGTCTGGCGGCTTCGCTTGCCGGCGGACCCCAGGCATGAACGGACCCGCGCCCCGGGGCGGAAAGCCACCCGACCGGGACGCGGGCCGAGTCGGTCAGAGGGCCTTCAGGTTCTCGGCCGACGATTTGTTGCGGCGCGGATCCATCTGCTCCTCATAGGAGACCCGCTGGCCTTCGTTCAGGCCGCGCAGTCCGGCGCGCTCGACGGCGGAGATATGGACGAACACGTCCGGCCCGCCGCCTTCCGGCTGGATGAACCCGAAACCCTTGGTGCTGTTGAACCACTTCACGGTGCCGATCGGCATCGCTTGCCTCCCACGATAGATGGCGCCGCGCCACAGCGCGCGACGCGTCAGTCGGTCCCCGCGAAGGCAACGATCCATGACCGCGGGTTGCGGTCGGCCGGCCATCCGAACCGGAGTGACGGCCCATGATGGAGCGGGTTTCGCCGCGATGGCAAGAAGATGATGCGATGGTCTCGGCATCCGGTCCCGGTGCTCGGGGCCATCGCTCGCGCTCCGATGGCCCGGCCGCAGGAGTCGGATCATGCGGGGACCTTCATCATCGACGCGCCATGAATTGGCTGGAGCGGATGAGTTCTGCACAGGTGCGCAGATGTTCGGATGAGAATTTATGGATGGTCGGCCAAGTCTGTCCGATGCCGCGCCGGCAGTCGGACAGAAGCGCGCCGGCCCTTCCCGGCAGGCCGCCAGTCGATGCCTTGAACCCGCCGGGGAAGCGTTCGACGATGGCGACTGCATATTCGCGGGCAGGCTGCGACCGGACCGGGATCGCAGGGGGAGGGTTGGGATGCAGGGGCAGATCGGGCTCTGGCTGGACTGGGTCGGCGTGGCCGTCTTCGCGCTGACCGGCGCCCTGGTCGCGGCGCGCCGCCAGGCCGATCCGGTGGGCTTCATCATCCTGGCCACCGCCACGGGAATCGGCGGCGGCACCTTGCGCGACCTGCTGCTCGGCATCGGGCCGGTGTTCTGGATCGCCGATCCGGTCGACCTGGTGATCTGCGTTGTCGTCGCCCTGACTGTGTTCTTCGGCCATCCGACCTTTCCGGTCCGTGCCGGCGACGGCAGGCGGCGCCGGGTGATCGTCTGGGCCGATGCGGTCGGCATGGCGCTGTTCGCGGTGACCGGGGCCGAACGGGCGATGGATGCCGGGGCGCCGGCGGTCTCGGCGATCGTGCTCGGCGCCATGACCGCGACCTTCGGCGGCATCATCCGCGACGTCATCATCGGCCAGGTCACGCTGATCGTCAGCGGCGAGATCTACGTCACCGCCGCCGTCCTAGGCGCCACGGTCTATGTGGTGGTCCGGGCGATCTCCGGCGACGCGCTGCTGGCGGCCTGCGTCGGCGCGGCGGCCGCCTTCGGCCTGCGGGCGCTGGCGCTCGGCCTCGGCTGGTCGCTGCCGCGCTTTCCGTCGGACACCGGCTGACCGCCCGGAACCGGTCCTCCATCGCGGCCGTTCCCCAGGCATGGAATCCTTGGAGTCGGTGGCAGCGGAGGCACGCGGCTGCACCCGCTGCCCGCTGTACAAGGCGGCGACGCAGACGGTGTTCGGCGAAGGCCCGGCGGAGGCGCTGGTCGTCTTCGTTGGCGAGCAGCCGGGCGACCAGGAGGACCAGCAGGGCCGGCCCTTCGTCGGCCCTGCCGGGCGAATGTTCGACAAGGCCCTGGCCGAAGCCGGCATCCCGCGCGACCGCGCCTATATCACCAACGCGGTCAAGCACTTCAAATTCGCGCCGCGCGGCAAGCGCCGCCTGCACAAGCGGCCGAACGCCTTCGAGATCGACCGCTGCAAATGGTGGCTCGACCGTGAGTTGGCGCTGATTCGGCCGCGCCTGACCGTGGCCCTCGGCGCCACCGCGGCGCGGGCCCTGACGGGGCGGCCGCTGGCGATCGGCGAGAACCGCGGTCGGGTGTTCGACCTGGCGCCGGAGCTGCCGGGCCTGGTCACGGTGCATCCGTCATCGCTGCTGCGGGTGCCGGACCCCGAGGCGCGACGGCTGGCCTATGCCGCGTTCCTGAAGGATTTGGCCGTTGTCGCCGATGCGCTCACACTCGAAGGGTGAACCGGCGGCAGCAACGTGCGTCCGGACACAAGGAGAGGAGATCGACCATGGGTCATACCTACGCCATCACCGAGCTTGCCGGCTCGTCCGAGAAGGGCCTCGAGGACGCGATCCAGGGCGCCGTCGCCACCGCGTCGAAGACCCTGCGCAACCTGGACTGGTTCGAGGTGAAGGAGATCCGCGGCCAGCTCAAGGACGGCAAGGTGGCGCATTACCAGGTCGTGCTGCGCCTCGGCTTCCGCTACGACGAGAAATAGCACTCGCCGTCGGAGGGGCTGTCAGGCCAGCCCCTCCAGCAGCGCCGCCGCCACCCGTCCGGCGCCCAGCCCGTCGCACAGCGCGGCGGAGGCGCGGGACAGGCGGCGCAGTTCGTCCGTGTCGTCGAGGAAGGCGGCGATCGCGGCCCGCAGCGCGGCATCGTCCAGCGCCGCCGCATCGCCGGCCAGGGCGACGCATCCGGCGGCGGCCAGGGCCAGCGCCGTCGGCTTCTGGTTGTCGGCCAGGGTGACCGCCAGCGTCGGCAGGCCGAGGCAGCAGCGCTCCCACGAGCTGCTGCCCATCGCTCCGATCGCCGCATCCGCCTGCAGTATCGCCCGCGCCATGTCCTCGAGCCCGACATGACAGCGGAAGCGCGGGTCGGCGGCGGCGATAGCCCGTACCCGATCGATGCTGGGCGCGACCGGCCCCAACACCACCTCGGCGCGGGCGAAATCCGGGATGCTCGCCAGGGCGGCGCAGACCCGGCCGGTGATGCCGCCGACATCGGTCAGGCCGAGCGACACCAGGATCATCCGCGGCCGGCCCGCATCCCGGCGTCGCGCCAGCGCCGCCGGCCGCAGCGCGGGAAAATCCGGGCGCAGCAGGGCGTAATCGAGGCCGATCAGCCGCCGGCAGCCGGGCGGCAGCAGCCCGTCATAGCCGGCCGGCTCAGTGCCGAAGTTCTGGTTCAGCAGCAGGTCGCAGTGATGCGGCGCCGAGGCCAGGTCGTCGATCACCAGCAGGCGGCGCGCGGCGGCGGCGAAGGTCCGCTCCTCCGGCGCCATCCAGCGATAGAGGTCGCAGACCGCCGCGTCGGCGCCGTCGGGCCAAGCCGTGCGGACCGCCGCCACCGCCGCCTCGGGGCTCGGCTCGACGACGCGGCAGGCAACGCCCGCCAGGGCCGGCAGCACGGACGCGGCCTCGCCGTTCACCAGAAACAGGCACTCCGCACCGCGATCGGCCAGGGCCCGGGCCAGGGTCAGGCAGCGCATCGCATGGCCGCCGCCGATCGGCGCGGAAGCCTCCAGCCGGAAGGCTACGCGGGGCCCGGCGCTGCTCTCAGACCGTCCAGCCATCGAGCGCGCCCGGCCGCTTGATCTCGATCTCGACGAAGGCGATCGGGTGCGGCGAGCCGTTCATCACGTCGTGGCGGATGCCGGCGGGGCGCATATAGGACTGGCCCTCGGCCAGCGGCACCGCGGTCTCGGTCTCGCCATTGTGGATCCGCAGCGTGCCGGCGCGCAGCATGATGACGAAATACGGGGAGCCGTGCTGGTGCCAGCCGGTCGCGGCGCCGGGTTCGAAGTCCCAGCGCGTGATCCGGACAGTGTCGTCGTCCTGCTGCAAGGTCGGCGTCGCCCGCGGCGCGTCATGGAAGGTCATGGTTCTCTTTGCTCCGACTCACCCGGCGCCCACAGTGCGATCCGGGACGGCCGCGGGCAAGCGGCAGGCGCATCGTTGTCAGCCCCGGGCGGAGGGGCTAGACAGGCGGGAACCAGGAGGGGCGGACGATGCGGGGATGGATGGGGGCGGTGGCCCTGGCGGTCATGACGGCAGCGGCCGGTCCTGCCGCGGCCGAGTCGGTGTCGGTGCTGACGCCCTATCTCTCCGCCGTCGCCACCGGCGAGATGATCGAGACCTTCAAGGCCGATGCCGAAAAGCATGGCTGGACCGTCTCGGTGGTCGACACCGCCGGCGATTTCGGCGCCTTGGCCAGCCGGGTCGAGGATGTGGTCAACGCCCGCACGGGCGCCATCGTGCTGGTTTCGATCAACCCGGCGCAGATCCAGGACCAGGTCGGCAAGGCCGCGGCCGCCGGCATCCCGGTCTTCGCTATCGATGGGGCGACCGGGCCGGGGGTGACGCTGAACGTGACCTCGGACAACCACGCCCTTGGCAAGACCATGACCGACCACCTGTTCGGCCGGTTGGGCGGCAAGGGCACGATCGTGCGCTTCTTCCATTCCGCCCATCCCGGCGTGCATCAGCGCGAGATCGCGCTGGACGAGGCGCTGCAGGCGGCGCCGGGCATTCGCCAGGTGGCCGACCACTACGTCCAGGTGCCGGGCCAGATCGACGACAGCCGCAATGCGATGGAGGCGATGCTGGCGGCAAACCCGGCACCGGGCGCGATCAGTGCGGTCTGGGCGGCCTGGGACGAGCCCGGCATCGGCGCCCTGCTGGCGCTGCAGGCGGCCGGGCGGACCGACATCGTCATCGCCGGCATCGACGGCAACCCGCAGGCGATCGACCTGATCCGGCAATGCACGCCCTTCATCGCCACGGTGCGGCAGAACTTCGCCGAGATGGCGACGATCACGGCCGGGCAGATGGCCAAGGTCTTCGCCGGCGGCAAGCCGGATGCGGCCGAGCTCTATGCACCCGGTACGCTGATCACCCGCGAGAGCCTGGGTGTGACCTGCCCGTGAGAGATCTTCGGAACGGGAGCCTGTTCCTCTCTAGTCCCCCCTCCCCTTGCGGGAAGGGGGCAGGGGGAGGGGTCTGCGCGCGTCCGCGCGCGAATGCGCAAAGCACAGGCTTCGCCGTCGAGATCGGTTCGTCCGACTTCAGTCCGGTCTCCACGGCGAAAACCCCCTCCCCCTATCCCCCTCCCGCGAGGGGAGGGGGGACCCTTTTTCTTTTGGGGAGCGTGCGCCGTGCCGGCTGAGGCGCGGCTGGTCGAGCGCTTCGGCACGCCGGCGGCGCTGGCCGCGATCGTGCTCGGCTTCGCCCTGGCGCGGCCGGACGCCTTCGCCACCGCCGCCAACCTGCTCAACGTCACCCAGCAGATGGCGATCCTGGCGATCGCCGCCGCCGCCGCGACCCTGGTCATGGTGATCGGCGAATTCGACCTGTCGGTCGGTTTCATCGCCTCGCTGGCCGGCGTGCTGGTGGTCAAGCTGCTGGCGGCCGGCATCGGACCGGGCCCGGCGATCCTGCTGACGCTGCTGGCCTGTGCCCTGGTCGGCGGTATCAACGGGCTGGTTGCGTACGGCCTCCGGGCACCGTCTTTCATCGCCACGCTGGCGCTGGGCACCATCGCCTCGGGCGTTGCCTATTGGCTATCGGGCGGCGCCAGCCTGTTCCAGGGCATCCCGCCGGGCTTCACCGCGCTGGCCCGGGCCGCGGCCGGCCCGGTGCCGGTGCTGACGCTGTGGATGCTGGCGGTGCTGCTCGCGGCCGGTGGCACCCTGGCCCTGACCGTGTTCGGCCGGCGGCTGATCGCGATCGGCAGCAACCGCGAGGCGGCGCGCCTGTCCGGCGTTCCGATCGGCCGCCCGGTGGTCGCCGTCTTCGCGATTTCTGCCGCCCTGTCCGGCCTGGCCGGGGTGCTGCTGGCGGCGCGGCTGGGCAGCGTCCAGCACACCATGGGCGAAAGCCTGCTGCTGCCGGCCTATGCCGCGGTGTTTCTGGGCATGACCGCGTTCCGCGGCGGCCGGCCGAACGTGACCGGCACCGCGGTCGGTGTCGCCATCATCACGGTGCTGGCGAACGGGCTGACCATCCTCAACGTCGATCCGTTCTTCCAGAAGATGGTCACCGGCGCGATCATCATCGCCGCGGTGATGTTGCGCCGCTTCGGCATGGCGGCACGATGAGCATCCTCCTGGTCTTCGATCTCGGCACCACGGCGCTGAAGCTGGTGGCGTTCGGCGAGGATGGCCGCCCGGCCCGGCAGGTCGACGCGCGCCACCCGACAAGGTCGATTCCCGGCGGCGGGCAGGAGCAGGACCCGGAGGATTGGTGGACCGCCGCCGTCACCGCCTGTGCCGCACTGCCGGCGGCGATGCGCGACTCGGTGCGGGCGATCGCGCTGGTCGGCACCATGGAGAACCTTGTGCCGCTCGACGCCGAAGGGCGCCCGGTGCGGCCGGCCCTGCTGTACAGCGACGGCCGCAGCGGTGCCGTGTTCCCGGCGATCCGCGACCGGCTGCTGGCGGCGGGCGCCCCGGCAGTGCTGGGCAATGCGCCCGGGCCGCTGAACACGATCGCCAAGTTCCGCTGGCTGCAGCAGGCCGAGCCGGAGGCGGCGCGGCGGGTCGCGACCATCCTGCCCGGGGCCAAGGACTATCTGGCACTGCGGCTGACCGGCCGGATCGCCACCGACCCGGCGGCCGCCACCACGGTCGGGCTGATGGACATCGCCCGGCGCGCCTGGTCGGCACCGCTGATCGAGGCGGTCGGCCTCGACCCCGCTTTGCTGCCGCCGATCCTGCCGGCCGATGCGGTGATCGGGACGCTGCGGCCGACGGCGGCGCTGGCGCTTGGATTGCCGATGGATTGTCCGGTGGTGAATGGCTGCGGCGACGCCGCGGCCTCGACCTTCGGCGCGGCGGCCGACGGCCAGCTTCATGTCTATCTCGGCACCAGCGGCTGGGTGGCGCGCAGCCGGCCGCTCGACCCCGCGGCGCTGCCGCGCCCCTTCACCACCCTGGCGCATCCGCGCGCCGGCTGGGCGATCGAGATCGCGCCGCTGCTGACCGCCGGCGATGCCGCCGGCTGGTTCGGCCGGATCGCCGGTGCCGAGCTGGCGGTGCTCGACGCCGAGGCGGAGGCGGCCGATGCGGCGCCGCCGGAGACGCTGTTCCTGCCCTATCTGAAGGGCGAGCGRTCGCCCTTCGTCGACCTGGCGCTGCGTGGCGCCCTGCTCGACCTCGACATCGCCCAGGGCCGCGGCGCCCTGCATTACGCGGTGCTGGAGGGGGTGGCGCTGGCGTTGCGCAACAACCTCGATGCCATGGCGGCGCTGCCGGGGCCGATCCGGCTGACCGGCGGCGGCGGCGCCAGCCGGATCTGGCCGCAGCTGATCGCCGACGCGACCGGCCGGGTGGTGGAATGCGCCGACCTGCCGACCGCAACCACGGCGATGGGCGGCTACCGCATCGCCGCGGCGGCGCTGGGATGGCCGACGCCGCCGGACAC
>NZ_JBFRCU010000031.1:0-69890 GCF_052113205.1 Inquilinus sp. YAF38
GCCAAGGGCCGGATGCCGGACGACCTGATGGAGGTGTCGAGCCGGCAGAAGGACATCCAGTATTCCAGCCGGACCCGCGCCATCACCACCTACATGATGCAGATGCAGAAGATGCGCCGGGCGCTGCAGCGGGTGATGGACCGGCTGCCGGAGGACGCCAGGTCGGACCCGGAGATGCAGGAGATCGCCGAGCTGGCCTGCGAGCGCGCCTACAACATCATCCAGCTGATCTATCAGACGAAGACCTATGAGGGCCATTCCAAGGACTATGAGTTCGGGCTGGACGCGATGCGCGAGCACTGGCAGAGCGGCCTCGACGACATCCGCCGCACCCTGGCCGATCCACGCCGGCTGGACCGGCCGTCGGCGGAGCAGGACGGCGTGGTCAGCCACGACGTGCACCGGCAGGACCGGTAGCGGTCCACCACCGCATCCGCGATAATGCCGGCGGATGGCAGGGGGATGATGATGGACGGACGGGTCGCGGCGCTGTGGCGCTATCCGGTCAGCTCGCTCGGCGGCGAGCCGCTGGAGGCCTGCGCCGTCGATGCCACCGGCCTGGCCGGCGACCGGGCCTGGGGCCTGGCCGACCGCGACAGCGGCGAGACCGCCTTCCCGGAGAGCAAGCGCCGCTGGCGCCCGGCGCCGCAGATCCGGGCCCGCGACGGCGAAGACGGGCTATGGCTCGATTTCCCGGACGGCAGCAGCCTGCCGGCCGAGGCCGCCGGCGACGCCTTGGCCGCGCATTTCGGCTTTCCCGTGCTGGTGCGGCCGCATGCGCCTGATGCGGCCGAGACCGCCATGGCCGGGCCGCTGAAGCCGCGCTACGAGCGCCACCCGATCCACATCCTGACCACCGCCTCGCTGGCAGCGCTGCTGGCGATCCTGCCGGACAGCGCGATTGACGAGCGCCGGTTCCGGCCGAACCTGGTGCTGGACCTGCCCGACGCCGAGGGCTTCGCCGAGACCGGCTGGATCGGGCGGCTGGTGGCGATCGGCGAGGTGCGCATCCGCATCGTCGACCCCTGCGTGCGCTGCGCCTTCACCACCCTGGCCCAGGGCGGCCTGCCGCTGGACCCCGCGGTGCTGATGGCGGTGGCCAAGCGCAACGCCACCCATCTCGGCGTATTGTGCACGGTCGAGGCGCCGGGCGAGATCCGGGTCGGCGACCCGGCGCGGATACTGGATTAATCGTCAAGCAGGCGCCTCAGCCCCACCGCATCTCGCCCTTGACCACCTTGGCGCCGAGTTCGAGCGAGGAGACGTCCGCGAGGTCCGGAAAGCGGTCCTTCATGGCGGCGACCAGCGCCGCGCTGTCTTTGGCCTTCCCCGCCGCCTCGTTGAAGGTCACGAGATAGTCGCGCGTGAACCGCACCGCCTCGACACCCTGCGGGGCGCCTTCGACCTGATGCCCGGGCACAACAATCTTCGGTTTGCGCGCCGCGATCGCGTCGAGCGCCTCGATCCAGGCAATGCGGGACTCGAGTGTTGCCGTATCCGCCACCCAGACGTGGATGCCGGAACCGACGAGCACGCCGCCGAACACCGCCTGCAAGCCCGGGACCCACAGATAGCGCCGGTCGTGCATGCCAGGCACCTCGACGATCTCGATGCGGCGGCCTTCGAGATCGAGCGCAGCGGCATCGGACGCCACCGGGACTACGACATCGGCCAGCGACTGCGGGCCGTTGTCCCCAAGCTGGGGCCCCCAGACCTTGAGCTTGGCTTCGACACTCGCCCGGATCGCCTCGACCGTCACGGGCCTGGCGATCACCTTCGCGGACGGAAATGCGTCCACGATCGGGCGCAGGCTGAAATAATAGTCCGGATCGCTGCAGCTGACGAAGACGGTGGTGAGTCTCTTGCCCGTCGCCTTGATCGCCTCGGCGAGCTTGCGTCCGTCTGATAGGTTGAAGCCGCCATCGATCAGGATCGCGTCCCTGGCCCCGGACAGGAGCACGGGCGTGCGGCGGAAGCCGGCTGCATTCGCCTGAAAGAAGCGCCAGGAGAGCTTGCCGTCGGCCGCCTTGGCGGCGCCGAGAGGCGCGAGCACAGCCACGCCGAGCGTCGCGGCCAGCTTCAGGGTGTCGCGTCTATCGAGCATGTGGGTCCCTTCCGGGGTGGAGGCCGAGCGAGTTCACGCCGCCTGCAGATGGGAGAGAAGATTGTCGACGCTGCCGAACAGGGCAGCGGATCCAAGCAGGCGAGCGCCGCGGCGACCGTCGACGAGAAGCGCCGGAACCCCTTGGGCATCGAAGCTGGCCAGCAATTCCCGACCCCGGTCGGTGCGAATGCGATTGGCGGCGACGAGTTCGTCGTCGGGCGCCGCCGCGATGCGTTCGACCGCGGCGCCGAAGCCGGATTTCCCCAATATCCCTGCCAGGGACGCGGGCGCGGTGATGTCGAGGCCGTCGACATAGCGGGCGTGCTGGATGGCCTTCAGGGCGTCGAATTCGCGATCGGCTTCCGCCAGCGACACGGCGGTCAGAGCGAGAGTCGCGGGGCCTGAATCGAGCAGCCCGCCGGAGGCCTCCAGCACCTCTCGCTTATAGGTTTCGGAGAAGGGTTGCCCCGTCAGCCGCGCGATCCGCTGGTCGTTCGACCAGGCATAGGCGGCAAAGCCCTTGTCCATCGGCCTTGCGCCGGCACCCGAGAACAGACCGGTGGGGATCAGTTCGATCGAGATGCCGGTGTCGCGCAGGTGCCCGAGCATCGGCGAAGCGCCATAGCACCAGCCGCAGAGCGGATCGAACAGATAGGCAACGGTCCCGAAGGAACGAATGGCTTCCGGCATTGCGATCTCCTTGCCGGCGACTATGCCRATTTGCCATCAGTCAAAAAATCCTCAACAATCAGACAGAGTGTCCGATTTGATAAGACAATCTTGTGGCAGAGCTTCTGAATCTCAATCGCCTCGCCTTCTTCGCGGCCGTGATCGAAGCCGGGTCCTTCACGGCCGCGGGTGACCGGCTGGGCGTCGCCAAGGCCGTCGTCAGCCATCAGGTTGGAAAGCTCGAGGAGGAACTCGGCGTGACACTGCTGATGCGGACCACCCGACGGGTCCGGGCGACCGAAGCCGGTCGTTTCTTCTACGACCGCTGCGCCGTGATCCTGCGGGACGCCGAATCGGCCTTCGCGGAGACATCCAGAAGCGCCGCTGTCCCGACGGGCACGCTGACCATCACGGCCCCCGTCGACTATGGCGCGGCGGTGGTCGCCCCCGCCATCACACTCTTCATGGAGCGCTATTCCCATATGCGGGTCGAGGCGTCCTTCGATGACGATGTCGCCGACCTCTTGGCGGAGCCGATCGATGTCGCGATCCGCGTCGGCTGGCTCACCGATTCCGGCAATCAGGCGCAGCAACTCGGCACATTCGCACAGCACCTCGTCTGTTCCCCCGCATTCGCCCGTCGCCTGCCGCCACGGCTGGATCCGAAGACGGTCGAGGGCCTGCCATGGATCGCCAACAATGCCCTGAAGACGCCGCTGCGCTGGCTGTTCTCACGGGGCGAGTGGGAGAAGACGACCATCGAGGCGCGGGCGTCGGTCTCGGCCGACAAAACGCCGACGGTGCACGCCTGCGTTCTCGCCGGCGCGGGGGTCTCGGTGCTTCCGGATTTCCTGGTCGCGGGCAACATCGCGGCGGGCCGCCTCGTCCGTCTCCTGCCCGACTGGACCCTGCCGGCCGGCGGCATCCATGTCGTCTATCCGGCCGCCCGTTTCCGGCCGGCCAAGGTCAGGCTGTTCGTCGACCTCATGAAGCGGTTGGAACGGGCACGAAGCCGACCGGAACCCCGGAGCTCCGGCCTGACGGCTAGTCCCCCAGGCAGATCCCCAGCGCCCGGGCGGTCTTGAGCAGCGGGTCGCCGTGCTTGATGTCCTGGTATTCGGCGATCGCGTCCTGCAGCGGCACGTCGATCACCCGCCGGTCGGACCAGGCGACCAGACGGTCGAACTTGCCCTCGGCGATCAGGTCGACCGCATGCGCCCCGAAAGCCGAGGCGATCAGCCGGTCGCGCCAGCTGGGCATCGAGCCGCGCTGGACATGGCCCAGCACCGTCACCCGCGTCTCCGCCCCCGTGCTGTCGGCGATCTTGAAGGCGACGTAGTCGCCGATGCCGCCGAAGCGCTTCTCGCCGCCGTGGTAGTCCTTGTGCACCTTGGTGCCGTCGGCCGTCTTCACCGCCTCGGACACCACCACCAGCGCGAAGTTGCGGCCGGACTTGCGCACCTCGCGGATCTTGTGGGCCACGGAATCGATCGAGAACGGGATCTCCGGGATCAGGATGACGTCGGCGCCGCCGGCGATGCCGGCCGCCAGTGCGATGTGGCCGGCGTCGCGGCCCATCACCTCCAGCACCATCACCCGGGCGTGGCTGGCGGCGGTCGGCTGCAGCCGGTCCAGCGCCTCGGTCGCCACCGCCACCGCGGTGTCGAAGCCGACGGAGACCTCGGTCAGGCCGACATCGTTGTCGATCGTCTTCGGGATGCCGACATAGTTGAAGCCGCCCTGCTGCGCCAGGCGCCGCAGGATCTGATGGCTGCCGTCGCCGCCGACGCCGATCAGCGCGTCGAGGCCGAGTTCGTGATAGCCGCCGATGATCTCGACCGACCGGTCCTTCAGCGTGCCGTCGGCCATCGGGAAGGCGAAGGGGTCGCCCTTGTTGGTGGTGCCGAGGATGGTGCCGCCCTGGCGCATCACCGCGGTCGTCATCTTGTCCGGCGTCAGCACCTCGTAGCGCAGCGGCCGGGACAGCAGGCCGGAGGTGCCCTCCTTGATCCCGATCACGGTCCAGCCGAGCCCGTCGGCCCGGCACACCGCCGCGCGGATCACCGCATTGAGCCCGGCGCAATCGCCGCCGCTGGTCAGAATCCCGATGCGCTTCTCGCCCGCCATGCCGTGCTTCGGTCCCGCTCCCCGGTTGCAGTTCTTCCTTGTACCGGGAAGCGGCCGGTGCTGTAAGAGCCCGATGCGCCGCCGGGGCGTCACCCCCGCGTCAAACGCGTTCCGGTCGGGCTGCTCCCTTTGGTATGATCGGGCGCCGTTGAACCCGGGACCCGCAGGAAAGGCCGTTTGAGGGAATGATCGACATCGAGTCGATGCAGGAGAAGCTGGCCGCTTTGCGGGTCGAGCACCGCGACCTCGACGAGATCATTGACCGGCTGACCGCGGATGGTCCCGTCAACCAGCTTCAGATCCAGCGCTTGAAGAAACGCAAGCTGCTGCTCAAGGATCAGATCACGATGATCGAGAGCAGGCTGCTGCCCGACATCATCGCCTAGACCCCGAGGACCTTCCGACCGATGGCCGAACCTGCCGCCGCGCCGCCTGTGGCGATCATCATGGGCAGCCAGTCCGACTGGGAGACCATGCACCACGCCGCCGAGACCCTGTCGCTGCTGGGCATCGGCCATGAGGCGCGGATCGTCTCCGCCCACCGCACGCCGGAACGGCTCTACGATTTCGCCCGCGAGGCGCGCGGCCGCGGCGTCAAGGTGATCATCGCCGGTGCCGGCGGCGCCGCCCATCTGCCGGGCATGGCGGCGGCGATGACGCCGCTGCCGGTGCTGGGCGTGCCGGTCGAGAGCAAGGCGCTGAAAGGCATGGACAGCCTGCTGTCGATCGTGCAGATGCCGGGCGGCATCCCGGTCGGCACGCTGGCGATTGGGCGGGCCGGGGCGATCAACGCGGCGCTGCTGGCCGCCGCGATCCTGGCGCTGAGCGACCCCGCCGTCGCCGATGCGCTCGACGATTGGCGGAAGCGCCAGACCGAGGCCGTGGCCGAGCACCCGAAGGACGAATGAGCAGCACCGTTCCCCCCCTCCCGCCTGGCCCCCTGCCCCCTGGAAGCGTCATCGGCATGCTCGGCGGCGGTCAGCTCGGCCGCATGACCGCCCTGGCGGCCGCCCGCCTCGGCTATCGCACCCATGTGCTGTGCCCGGACCCGGACAGCCCCTGCGCCCAGGTGACCGACCGGTCGACCCTGTCTTCCTACACCGATCACGCGGCTCTGGACGCCTTCGCCGCCCAGGTCGATGTCGTCACCTACGAGTTCGAGAACGTCCCCTACGAGACCGTGCTGCACCTGGCCGCCCGCGTGCCGGTGCGGCCGGGGCCGGACGGGCTGGCGGTGTGCCAGGACCGGGTGGCGGAGAAGGATTTCGCCAACCGCCACGGCATCGGCACCGCGCCCTGGCGCGCCGTGGGCTCGGCCGAGGAGCTGGCGGCGGCGGTGGCTGCGATCGGCACGCCGTCGGTGCTGAAGACCCGGCGCGAGGGCTATGACGGCAAGGGCCAGGCGGTGATCCGCGACCCCGCCGATGCCGCCGCGGCCTGGGACAGGCTCGGCGGCCGGCCGGCCATCCTCGAGGGCTTCGTCGACTTCGCCCGTGAGCTGTCGGTGATCGCCGCCCGCGGCGTCGACGGGTCGGTGGTCTGCTACCCCGCGGTCGAGAACCGGCACCGCGACCATATCCTGTCGGAGACGATCGCCCCGGCCCCCGGCCTGGCGCCGCAGCGCGCCGCCGAGGCGGAGGAGATCGCCCGCACGCTGATCACGGCGCTGGACATGGTCGGCCTGCTGGCGGTGGAGCTGTTCGAGGCGCGCGATGGCGGCCTGCTGGTCAACGAGCTGGCGCCGCGGCCGCACAATTCCGGTCACTGGACCCAGGATGCCTGCGCCTGCGACCAGTTCGAGCAGCTGGTCCGCGCCGTCTGCGGCCTGAAGCTGGGGTCGACCGGGCGCCACTCCGACGCGGTGATGCAGAACCTGATCGGCGACGACGTGCTGCGCTGGCCGGAGTTCCTGGCCGAGCCCGGCGCGAAGCTGCATCTCTACGGCAAGGGCGCCCCGCGCCCCGGCCGCAAGATGGGCCATGTCAACCGGCTGGTGCCGAAGGGCTGAGACCGGCTGCCTTCACGCCGCGGACAGCGCACGTTCGACCGCCTCCGGTTCCTTCTCGATCACCTTCAGGAAGGCGCGGGTCGCCGGCTCCGGCACTTTCCGATGCTGTTCCCAGTCGCGGACGGCCGAGACCGAAAAGCCGAACTTGGCGGCGAAGGCGGACTGTGACAGGCCCAGCCGCTTGCGGATCGCCGAGACATCGACATCGGGAACAGCGATCGTCCGGGCGGCTTCGGCGCGCCCTTCGGCAATCGCCAGCGCTTCCCTGGCGCTCTCGACCAGGTCCTGCCCGAATTTCGACATCACGGATTCCTCGTCTTCGCAACATTGGCCGGCCTGCCGGCCCGATAGGCTTCGGCGATTCGCGGCAGGATCTTCGCCAGTTCGTTCCGTTCCGCCTTTGACAGATTGGCCCGCTCCGACTTGTCGACCAAGCCCAGCAGGAACAGCGGCACATCATCTCCGGCATAGTAGTGGATCGTCCGGAACCCCCCGCTCTTGCCCCCGCCTTGGCGGGCAAAGCGGACTTTGCGGGCGCCTCCGGTTCCCGCCATGAGCGAGCCGCCGGTCGGGTGGAGGGCGAGCCATGAGGCGATTTGGAGAATATCCTCCTCGGACAGACCTGCTGCTGCCGCCTGGCGCTCGAAAGTCGGGGTGGCCAGGACGCCATGCATGCTTCTAAAGATACGGCCGAGCAGTAGTTTCGTCGACTCAATTCATGCCGTCCGCGGCGTCCGGAGACCGAAGCTTTCCGATCATTGTCCCGGCCAAGTCGCCGGCACGCCTGCTCATGAAGGTACGAACGCGGTGGCCTTCGCGACCGGTGCATATTCGATGGCCAGGATGCCATTGCTGAAACGCGCGGCCGAGACCAGCTCGAGCCTGTGCTGCTCACCGGGCGGAAAAAACGGCTTCCCCTGACCGAGGGCCAACGGATACGTGAGAAGCCGGATGCGGTCGACGAGGCCATGCCGCAGCAACTCCTGCGCCACGCTGATGCTGCCATGGACATAGATGTTGCCGCCCTCGCCTTGCTTCAGCGTCCTGACGGCGTCCGGTAAGGCGCCCTTCAGCAGCTCGGCCGGCTTCCAGTCGAGGTCTTGCAACGTCGTCGACGCAACGTATTTCGGCAGCGCGTTGAACCTGTCGGCGAAGTCTCCGGTTTCGCTGGGCCAGGAGCCGGCGAAGATCTGGTAGGTCATACGCCCCAGGAGCATGGCGCCGCTGTCCGCGAGCTCGTCGTTCTTGAACTGATCCATTTCGGCATTCCAGGGCACGCCCGTCAGTCTTTCGACCTCGGCGATGCCGTCGGCGCTGATGAACTCCGTGACGATGACCTTCCTCATCTCACCCTCCCTGGTCTCAGGCGGTGGCCGCCACCGCCAGCTCGATGAAGGCGCGGATCGCCGGGAAGCGGCGGCGGTCGCGCTGGCAAAGCACATATTCGTCGGTGTGCCAGGCGCAGTTAGCCAGTGGCCGGACTGCGATGCGCGGATCGGGCCGGATCTCGCCGGCGGAGATGAAGCCGAGGCCGAGGCCCAGCGCCACCGCCTCCTGCACCGCCTCGCGGCCGGTGACCTCGAACACGGCGGCGGGCGCGATCTCCGCCTCGGCCAGGCCGCGCTCGACCGTGCGCCGGGTCATCGACCCGGCCTCGCGCATCACCAGCCGCTGCCCGGCCAGCGCAATAACCGAGACCTCATCACCCGCCGCCAGCCGATGGCCGGCCGGCAGCATCAGTCGCACCGGATCGCGGTACAGCGGCACGATGTGGAAGCGCGGATCGACCGGCGGGTTGGACAGCAGCGCCACATCCAGCCGCGCCTCCGACAGATCCTCCAGCACCGCCCCGGCATTGCCGATCGACAGCCGGATCTCGACCTGCGGATGGCGGCGGTCGAACTCGGCGATCAGCGGCATCACGTAGTACGGGCTGTCGGCGCCGAGCTGCAGCAGGCCGCGGGCCAGTTGGGCCGATCCCTCCAGCAGCGTCGCCGCCTCCTGCTCAGTGTCGAACAGCCGGGTGGTCAGCTGGAACAGCCGCCGCCCCATCTCGGTCGGCTGCACCCGGCGCGAGCTGCGCTCGAACAGCAGCACGCCGTAGCGCTCCTCCAGCGCCTTCACCGATTGCGACAGGGTCGGCTGGGTCAGCCCCAGCGTGCGCGCCGCCAGGGTGAAGCTGGCCTGAGTGGCGACCGCGTGGAAGGCCCGCAGCTGCATCAAGTTCATCGGCATGGCCTATAGATAGCATGGAGAACGCGTATTGGATTTATGCACGAGGACGGCGCAGCGTCGATCTCAGCCACCCCTGCCGAGGCCGCCATGCCAACTGCCGTCGCCGCCCCGCCCGCCATCGATGACACGGCCCGGATCGTTGCGCTTGCCCACAGCGCCGACCGGTTGACGATCCGCTGGTCGGATGGACGCGAGAGCCCCTATCCCGCGATCTGGCTGGCCGACAACCGTCCCGACCGCCGCGACCGGCCGGACGGGCAGCGCCTGTTCGACGCCATCGACCTGCCGGACGGGATTGCCATCCGGGCAGCCGCCCTCGTCGACGGGTCGGTCGAGATCGACCTCGCCGGCTTCGAGACGCCGGCGCGCTTCGAGGCTGCCTGGCTGCGCGCCCATGCGCTGGACCCGGCCTCCCGTGCCGAACGCCAGCGGCGCCCGACGCTGTGGGACGCGTCGCTCGCCACCGCGCTACCCACCAGCGACTATGCCGCGGTCGCCAGCGACGGCGCCGCCCGCGCCGCTTGGCTGCGCCAGGCTTATGACCATGGTTTCGCCCTGCTGCGCGGCGTGCCGGCCGAGCCTGGCATGGTGTGCGCAGTGGTCGAGCTGTTCGGCTTCGTCCGCGAGACCAATTACGGCCGGCTGTTCGACGTGGTGGCGGTGGACAAGCCGCAGAACCTGGCCTTCACCGCCCTGTCGCTGGGCAACCACACCGACAACCCGTATCGCGATCCGGTGCCGCAACTGCAGCTGCTGCATTGCCTGGAGGCGGCATCCGAGGGCGGCGAGTCGGTGGTGGTCGATGGCTTCGCGGCGGCCGAGAGGCTGCGGCGCGAGGCGCCGGACGCCTTCGCCCTGCTGACGCGGCGGGCCGTGCCGTTCCGCTATGTCGAGCCCGGCCGGGTCGACCTGCGCGCCAAGGCGCCGCTGATCGAGCTGGATGCCGATGGCGACGTGGCGGCGGTGCGCTACAACAACCGCTCGATCGCGCCCTTCGACCTGAACCCGGACGAGGTCGAGGCCTACTACGACGCCTATCGCCGCTTCGGCCGGCTGCTGCATGACCCGGAGCTGACGGTCGGCTTCCGCCTGGCGCCGGGCGACCTGTTCATCGTCGACAACCGGCGGGTGCTGCACGGCCGCCGCGGCTTTTCCGCCGGGCGCCGCTGGCTGCAGGGCTGCTACACCGACACGGACGGCCTGACCAGCACCCTGTTCAGCCTGGAGGAGGCTTCCAGATGAGCCAGACTCTGCATCCCTTGCTGGCCGAGATCGAAGCCCTGTTCGCCGCCCATGGTCACAACACCTATGGCGAAGGCGTGACCATGCAGGCGCATGGCCTGCAGGCCGCCGCCCTGGCCGAGCACGAAGGCGCGTCCGACGTGCTGGTGGTGGCCGCCCTGCTGCACGACGTCGGCCATTTCCTGGAGCTGGCCGACGACGCCTTCGGCTATCACAAGCATGACGGCGCCGGCGGCGATTGGCTGGCCGCCCGCTTCGGCCCGGAGGTCAGCGAGCCGGTCCGCCTGCACGTCGCCGCCAAGCGCTATCTCTGCGCCGTCGAGCCGAGCTACCTGGACGTGCTGTCCGCCGCCTCGGTCCACTCGCTCGGCAAGCAGGGCGGTCCGATGAGCGCCGCGGAGGTGGCCGAGTTCGCCCGCCACCCCCATGTCGAGGCCGCGGTGCGGCTGCGGCGCTGGGACGATGGCGGCAAGGTCGACGGGCTGAAGGTCAGCGCCGTCGCCGACTACCGCGACCGCATCCTCAAGGTGGCGAAGGCGGGTTAAGCCGCCGCGACCGCCTGGATCTCGACCAGCAGGCTGGGCACCGCCAGGCCGGCGACGACCACCAGGGTCGAGGCCGTGGCGTAGCCGCCCAGGCGCCGCTCGCGCACCGTGCGGTACAGCGGCACCAGGTCAGGCCGGGTGATGAAGCCGTCGACCTTGACCAAGTCGGTCACCGCCATGCCGGCATCCGCCAGCACGGCGAACAGGTTGTCCCAGGCCAGCTCGAACTGGCGCTCGGCATCATCGGGGATGGTGCCGTCCGGCGTGGCGCCGACCTGGCCGGAGATGTGCAGCCAGCGGGCGCCGGCCGGGGCCGAGGCACCATGGCTGTAGCGGGAGAACGGCGCGGCGACGCCGGCCGGGTTGTGCAGCTGGATGGTCATGGGTCTTCCCCTGGTGTCGGTTCAGTGGCCGGACAGCGGATCGTTCTCGAGCAGGATCGGGGCGCCATGAGGCGTGGCCCGGGCGGCGCGGTCCCAGGCATTCTTGCGCCGGCCCAGCGCCTCGGCATCGGCGACGCCCTTGGCCAGCACCAGGCGCTCCAGCGCCGCCATCCAGTGCTCGTAGTAGCGGCTGCCGCCGTCGGGGTCGCCGGCGGCCTGGGCGATCTCCGCCGCCAGCGCCGCTGCCCATTCCGGCCAGGTGAAGATGCCGCGCTGGTGCAACGCCACCGCCATGGCGAAGGCCTGGGCCTGCCAGGGCTCGGCGAAGACCGGCCCGTCGGCGTCGTGCGGCGGCAGCGGTGCGGCGCCGTCCAGGGCCGCGATCACCGCCTCATGCCGGCTCAAGATAGCCCTCCCAGGCGTCGATCGAGACGGTCAGGGTCGGGTCGGCGGCCTCGCCCCACAGCTCTCTCCCGTCGAAGCGCACGGTGTAGAGCCATTGCGGGCTCTCGCCGCGGCCATGGGCGTTGCTGTCCGGCAGCACGAAGACGCCGTGCACACGCTCGATCTCGCCCGCCTTGCCGCGGGCGTAGCGCGGCAGCCGGGTGTGGCCGGCGGGATGCTCGTTGCGGGTCAGCACCAGTTCGCCGACGGCAAAACGTGCCGGCGCCGCCTCCGGCCGCTGGTAGTTGCTGCCGCGCGCCAGCGTCGCGGCCACTTGGTCGGCCCGCAGAACCTTCTGGCCCGGCACCGGCGGGTCGATCGCGCGGCCGGCCTTCAGCTCCGCCGCCGAGACCAGGCCGGCGCCCTGCAGCAGCTTCTCCAGCCCCTTGGTCCAGATCTCGTAATAGCTCGAGGACAGGTAATCCGCCGGGTGCAGCGTCTCGCGCGCATGCCGGCTGACATCGATGTTCCAGCGGCCCAGGCCACCCGCCGCCAAGGTGAGGGCGAGCGCCCGCTTCTCCCAGTCGGCATGGAAGCGGAGATCCTCCGGCTCCGGCACCACCGGACCGAAGCCCATCATGCCGCCGAGATCCTGGGCGCCGTTCATCGGGCGTCTCCGGGCTCGCGGGCCAGCCCGGCGCCGATCATGCTGTCGCGGGTGACGAGATCAGCCAGCGCCTCCTCGTCCCAACCCTCGGTGCCGGCCGGGCGCATCGGGATCACCAGGTAGCGGGTCTCGGCGGTCGAGTCCCAGACCCGGATCCGGGTCTCGGCCGGCAGGGTGACGCCGAAATCGGCCAGCACGCCGCGCGGGTCGATCACCGCGCGCGAGCGGTAGGGCGCCGATTTGTACCAGACCGGCGGCAGCCCCAGCACCGGCCAGGGATAGCAGGAGCACAGGGTGCAGACGACGAGGTTATGGGTGTCGGGCGTGTTCTCGACCGCGATCATGTGCTCGCCCTGGCGGCCGACGAAGCCGAACTCGGCGATCGCGGCGCTGGCATCGGCCTGAAGGCGCTCGCGATAGGCCGGGTCGGCCCAGGCCTTGGCCACCACCCGGGCGCCGTTGCGCGGGCCGATCTTGGTCTCGTAGGTCTCGATCAGCACGTCGAGCGCGGCGGGGTCGACATAGCCCTTCTCGACCAGGATCGATTCCAGCGCCTTCACCCGCAGCGCGATCTCGGGCAGCGCGCTACCCTCGTGGTCATGGTCATGGTCGTGATGATGATGGTCGGACATGGGCGTGTTCCGCTGCATCGGATCCGCCGAAGGCCGGCGGGGGCCGGATGCGCCACAATGCCGGGTTCGGGCCGCGCGGTCGAGCGGTTGATCCGCGCGGCCCGCCCTCCTCAGGGAATCAGCCGGTCGCGCCGCAGCTGCTCGAACAGGTCGAAGAAGGCGTCGTCGGTCGGCTGATAAGCGGTGAAGCCGAGCCGGCGGCTCTTCGACATGTCGGTCACCACCTCGATCGGCCGGCCGAGATCGGCATCGGTGTGCCAGGGCGAAACCAGCCGCCCGATCTCGGGCTCGGCCAGGCCGTGGCGTTCCGCGATGTCGCGCCACGCAGCCGCATCATCGGCCATCTGCTGCTCCAGCGGCCGCACCACGCCGTCGAAGGGCTCGGCGTCGAGGCCGAACCAGCCGGCGATCCGGCCCCACATCCAGCTCCAGCGGAAAATGTCGCCATTGACCACGTTGAACGCCTGGTCGGCCGCGGCCGGGGTGGTCGCCGCCCACAGCAGGTGCCGGGCCAGCAGCCGCGCATCGGTCATGTCGGTCAGCCCGTCCCACTGCGCCGCCACGCCGGGGAAGCGGAACGGCCGCCCGGTCTCGCGGCACAGGGTCGCGTAGACGGCCAGGGTCGTTCCCATGTTCATGGCGTTGCCGACCGCCTTGCCGATGACGGTGTGCGGGCGGTGCACGCTCCAGCGGAAGCCGTCGCGCGCGGCGGCGGCGAACACCTCATCCTCCTGCGCGTAATAGAAGTTCTCGATGTCGAGCCGGCCCTGCTCCTCGCGGAACGGGGTCTGCGGCAGGGCGCCTTTCCCATAAGCCTCGAACGGCCCGAGATAGTGCTTGAGGCCGGTGACCAGCGCGACATGGCGGACCGAGCCGGCGGGCCGCAGCGCGTCCAGCAGGTTGCGGACCATGGCGGCGTTGACACGGATGTTCTCCGCCTCGGTCGGCTGCCGCAGCCAGCTGGCGATGACGACGACGGAGGGCGCCGCGTCGTGCAGGGCCTGCGACAGCGAGGCCGGGTCCAGCAGGTCGGCGGCCACGGGCGTGACGCCGGGCAGGTCGGGTGGCCGGCGCGCGAGGCCGGCGACGCCCCAGCCCCCCTCGGCCAGCAGGGCAGCGGTGGCGCTGCCGACGATGCCGCCGGCGCCGACGATCAGGGCGGATTGGGTCATGCGAGTCCTCGGGTTGCCGAGATGATCTGGGCATGCCGCCTGTCCCGATCCAGACCGCACCCCGGAATGACGCACCCGCGGGGCGGGTGGCGAACGGCCGCCGGGCGCTACCGCCTCCGGCACATTCGTGCTAGCAAACCGGCCAGCCGAAAACTGACAGCAACCGGAGCCTTTCGATGGCCGCCGAAACCGCATTCCGCACCGAGACCGACAGCCTGGGCGCCGTCGAGGTGCCGGCCGACCGCTACTGGGGCGCGCAGACCCAGCGTAGCCTGCAGAACTTCAAGATCGGCGGCGAGCGCATGCCGGACCCGCTGGTGCGGGCGCTGGGCATCCAGAAGAAGGCCTCGGCCCTGGCCAATGTCGCGCTCGGCGAGCTCGACGCGACGGTCGGCAACGCCATTGTCGCCGCGGCGGAGGAGGTGATCGACGGCACCCTGGCCGACCATTTCCCGCTGGTGGTGTGGCAGACCGGGTCCGGCACCCAGACCAACATGAACGCCAATGAGGTGATCTCGAACCGCGCCATCGAGATCCTGGGCGGCGAGATCGGCTCGAAGAAGCCGGTGCATCCGAACGACCACGTCAATCGCGGCCAGTCCTCGAATGACAGCTTCCCGACGGTGATGCACATCGCCGCGGTCGAGCAGATCGGCCACGAACTGCTGCCAAGCCTGGAGCATCTGCACCGCGCGCTGGCCGCCAAGTCGGCCGAGTTCAAGGACATCGTCAAGATCGGCCGCACCCATCTGCAGGATGCGACGCCGCTGACGCTGGGCCAGGAGTTCTCCGGCTATGCCCGCCAGATCGAGCTGGGCATCGCCCGGGTCAAGGGCTGCCTGCCGCATCTGCTGGACCTCGCCCAGGGCGGTACCGCCGTCGGCAGCGGGCTGAACGCCAAGGAGGGCTTCGCCGAGGCCTTCGCGGCGCATGTCGCCAGCATCACCGGCTTCCCGTTCAAGACGGCGCCGAACAAGTTCGAGGCGCTGGCCGCGCATGATGCCTGCGTCGAGGCCTCGGGCGTGATGAACACCCTGGCCGTGTCGCTGATGAAGATCGCCAACGACATCCGCATGCTCGGCTCCGGCCCGCGCTGCGGCATCGGCGAGATCCATCTGCCGGAGAACGAGCCCGGGTCGTCGATCATGCCGGGCAAGGTCAACCCGACCCAGTCCGAGGCGATGACCATGGTCTGCACCCAGGTCATGGGCAACCACGTCACCATCACCATCGCCGGCTCGAACGGCCATTTCGAGCTGAACGTGTTCAAGCCGGTGATCATCTACAACCTGCTGCAGTCGATCCGCCTCTTGGCCGATGCCTGCCGCAGCTTCACCGACAACTGCGTCGTCGGCATCGAGGCCCGCACCGACCGGATCGAGCAGCTGCTGCACGAATCGCTGATGCTGGTGACGGCGCTGAACCCGCATATCGGCTACGACAACGCCGCCAAGGTGGCGAAGAAGGCGCATGCCGAGAACACCACGCTGAAGCAGGCGGCGATCGCGCTGGGCCTGCTGACCGCCGAGCAGTTCGACCAGTGGGTGCGGCCGGAAACCATGGTCGGCCCGAGCGCCTGACCGACGTCGTTGAGACGGGGGTGAGCGGCGTCCGCAAGCGGTCGGTCAGCATCGCCGGCCACGCCACCAGCGTGTCGCTGGAGCCGGCCTTCTGGGACGCCCTCACCCGCCTGGCCGCCGCGCGCGGCCTGCCGGTCAACCGCCTGGTCGAGGCGGTCGACGCCGCCCGCGACCCGGACGGCAACCTGTCCAGCGCGCTGAGGACCGCGGTCCTTCAGGCAGCGCTGGCGCGGGAGATCTGAAAAAAGGCCCCGGCCGATCGGCCGGGGCTTTTCCTCATCGGGCGGGCGGGATCAGCCGCCGCACTKCGCGGAATAACCTTGCTGACCAGTGGCGACCTGCTGGTCGAGCTGCTGGAGCTGTGCGTCGGTCAGCTTCAGATCGGCCTGGCATCCCTTGTACATGCCGACGAGCTTCTGGGTCTCGTCCATGACCTCTTTCATGGCCGGGCACTGCTCGGACTGCGGGGCCTGGGCCTGCAGCTTGGCCATCAGGCCCTGGCTCAGCGTGGTGACCTTCTGGGCCTGGGCCTGGGCGTCTTCGGTGCACCCGGCAAAGGCGGGCGAGGCCGCGAGGGTGACAATGGCGGCGGCGAGAACAATGCGCTTCACGAAAAACTCCTTGGGCTTTCTGGACGAGCCGCTCCGGACCGAGCCGGAGCGGTGTCCGGGAAACCCATAGCCGCGGACCGGGTTCCCAGCAATTGTGAAGAATTGCGCGAACCCGCGCCGGCGATAGGACGCTGCTACTTGTCGTTCGCCCACCAGGCCTCCAGCACCGTGCCATAGGTCGGGTTGACGCTGGTGACCCGGCCGAGATTGCCCCAATAGGCGACGTAGTCGCGGTCGAGATAGTAGAGCGGCACGACGTAGTTGCCCCACAGCAGCACCCGGTCGAGCGCGTGCACCGCGGCCTGCAGCTCCTCCTGGCTGCGGGCCGCGTTGACGGCCTTGATCATGGCGTCGACCACCGGGCTCTTCACCCCCGGATAGTTGCGGGTGCCGGGCACGTCGGCCGAGCCGCTGCCCCAGTAGCGCGACTGCTCCACGCCGGGCGACAGGGTGGAGATCCAGGTGTTCAGGATCACGTCGAAATCGTAGCCCTCGGTGCGGTTGGCGTATTGCGCGGATTCGACCAGCCGGATCGTCGCCTGGATGCCCAGCCGGCGCAGCTGGTCGGCATAGGCCAGGGCGATCCGCTGGAAGCCTTTGTTCTGCAGCAGGATCTCGAAGCGAAACGGCGTGCCGCTGGCGTCGACCAGCACATTGTCCTTGATGGTCCAGCCGGCCTCGGCCAGGAGCGCCTGCGCCGCCCGCAGATTCTCGCGGCTGCGGCCGCTGCCGTCGCTCGGCGGCAGGGTGTAGGGCTCGGTGAACAGCTGCGGCGGCAGCTGGTCGCGGAACGGCTCCAGCAGCTGCAGCTCGGCCCCCTGCGGCGTGTCGGTCGCGGCCAGAGCCGAATTGGCGAAGTAGCTGTCGTCACGCTTGTACTGGCCGCCCAGCAGGGTCTTGTTGATCCATTCGAAGTCGAAGGCCAGAATCAGCGCCCGGCGCACCCGAGGATCGGCGAATTGCGGTCGCCGGGTGTTCATGGCGAAGCCCATCATCCCGACCGGCCGGAAATGCGGCAGGGTCAGCATGGTGACGCGGCCGTCCTGGACCGCCGGAAAGTCGTAGGCGCCGCTGACCCATTTCTCGGCGTCGCGTTCCCGCCGCAGGGTGTAGGCGCCGGCCTTGAACGCCTCCAGCGCCGTGTCGGCGTCGAGGTAGAAGTCGAAGCGCAGCGTGTCGAAATTGTACAGCCCGCGCAGCGCCGGCAGGTCCGCCCCCCACCAGTCCTTGACCCGGTCCAGCGTGATGCTGCGCCCGGCATCGACGGCGCCGATCGCATAGGGGCCGGCGCCGAGCGGCGGGTCGAGGCTGGGCTGGTCGAACGGGTGGCTGGTGTACCAGGCCTTGCTCAGGATCGGCTGCATCGCGACGACCAGCGGATTCTCGCGCGCCCCGCCCTCCTTGAAGCGGAAGCGCACAGTGCGGTCGTCGATGCGGTCGATCCCGTCCATCGATTCATAGAGCGCGCGGGTGTTGGGCAGCCCCTTGGTGCCCTGGGTCGCCCAAGTGAAGATCACGTCGTCCGCGGTGACCGGCGCGCCGTCGTGGAACACCGCCTTGGGGTTGAGCCAGAAGGTGACCGTGCGCCGGTCCTCCGACATCTCCGCCCGTTCGGCGACATAAGGGTACAGCGTGAAGGGCTCGTCCCAGCCGCGCGTCATCAGGCTGGCGAAGTTGTAGGGCGGCACGATCAGCCGGACCTGATCGGTCTGGCCGCCGATGATGAAGGGATTCAGCGTGTCGAAGCTGCCGATCATAGCTTGGCGCAGCTCGCCGCCCTTCGGCGCGTCCGGGTTGGCATAGGCGAAGTGGCTGAAATCCGCCGGGTATTTCGGTTCGCCATGCATGGCGAGGCCGCCGCCCGGCGCCTGCGTCTGGGCAACCGCCGGCAGAGCGCCGAGCGGCAGCAGGACGGCGAAGGCGAGTCGGAGCAGGAGGCGGGCGGCGCGCATGCGGCTTGTCCGGGGCGGGGAATCGATGGGGCGCAGTCTTCCCGCCGATGGGCCGCGGCGCAAGGCCGATACGCCGGAGGGGTCGCTTGACAAGCGCTGCGCAATCATCGCACGATTTCGCCTGACATAATGAATGCGAATTGCGTTCAGCGCGGGTCCACGGATCGAAGCTGACCGGACAATGTCCGGCGATGTCACAGGGGGAGGAAACCATGGCCATCAGCAGGGCACTGCTGCTGTCGACGATGCTGGTCGTCCTGAGCGGACCGGCCGTCGCGCAGAACACGCCGCATGTCACCTGGCACGACGACGGCACGGTGACGCTCAAATCCGATCCCGAATACGGGATGGAGATCACCACGACGAAGGCGGAGCTGGGCTCCCTCTTCGGCCCCGGCCAGAAGCCTTTCGAGGGCGAGACGGTCACCATCCTCAGCCTCGATTCCGGCCCCAAGGGCGGCATCTCCGGCCCGATCTACATGTTCCGCCCGATCTGGGAGGAGCTGACCGGGGCCAAGCTGAACATCGCGCTGACCCCGATCTCGGAGCTGTACACCAAGACCTTCCTCGACCTGCGCAACGGCACGGGCCAGTACGACGCCATCGTCGTCGGGGCCTTCTTCTACGGCGACCTGATCGCCGGCAAATACATCCTGCCGGTCGATGAGTGGCGGAAGAGCGGCGAGTACCCGAAATGGGACTATGACGTGATGCCGCCGGCGCTGCGCAATATCTACACCTGGGACAATGTCGGCTACGGCGTGCTCAGCGATGCCGACGGGCAGATCCTGTATTATCGCCGCGACCTGCTGACCGACCCGACGCACCAGGCGGCGTTCAAGGCGGAGTACGGCTACGACATGCCGGCGCCGCCGAAGACGCTGCAGCAGCTGCGCGACATCGCCAAGTACTTCAACGGCAAGAACTTCGACAGCAACGACCCGGAGCCGGACAGCGGCGTGGTGCTGCACCTGAAGGTGCGCGAGCAGGGGCTGTACCACTTCACCACGCTGGCCACCTCCTTCGCCATGACCCCGGGCGACAAGCTGGACCGGACCCATAACGTCTACTGGTTCGACCCGGTCGACATGAAGCCGCTGATCAACAGCCCGGGCCACGTCAAGGCGCTGGAGTTCCTGAAGGAGCTGGCCGCCTTCGGCCCGCCGGCGCAGGTGAGCTGGAGCCTGGGCGAAGCCTGGGACTTCTTCCTGCGCGGCAAGGCGGTGTTCAACTTCTCCTATGGCGATGTCGGCGCGCTGGCGCAGGACCCGGAGCGGTCGAAGATCCGCGGCAAGCTCGGCTCCGCGGCCCTGCCGGCTTCCGACACCTATTGGGACATGGAGAAGAAGGCCTTCGTCACGGTGAAGGAGCCGCGGCAGGTCGGCAACGTCACCGGCGGGTCCTGGCACGGCGTGGTCTCGTCGCTCGGCCAGCATCCCGAGGCCGCCTACAGCCTGCTGTCGCTGATGGCGATCAAGCCGTCGCAGAAGTTCCTGGCCACGATCGGCTGGGACGGCGTCGACCCCGGCTATTCCTACCAGTGGCTGGAGCCGACCGGTGAGGCGAAGCTGACCGACTATACCGAATCCGCCCTGAAGTGGGACCCCGAGGACGTAAAGGAATACCTGGACGCCTATCACAGCAACTACAACGCCAAGACCATGCTGCCGTATATGCGGATCACCGGCACGCAGGAATATTACGACGCGCTGGACAGCAACCTGTCGGCGGCGATGAGCGGATCGAAGACGCCGCAGCAGGCGCTGGACGACACCGCGGTGGCCTGGGACCAGATCACCGACCGCCTGGGCCGCGACCAGCAGTTGAAGAACTACCAGGCGGCGATCGGCTGGAAGGGCGAATAGCGGCACGATCCGCGCCTGACGCGTAACGGGAAGGGGGACGAGACGGCACGATGCGCTGGACCGGACGAATCCGCCTGCTGTTCCTGACCCCGGCGGTGGCCTGGGTGCTGGCCTTCACCATCTTCCCGACGCTCTACACCGTCTACGCCGCCTTCCACACGGTGAAGACCGAGACCGTGACCACCCGGGCCGAGGTGCCGCGGCTGGACGCCAGCGGCAACCCGATGCTGAAGCCGGACGGCACGCCGCGCACCAAGACCGAGGTGCAACGCCAGACCGTCAACACCTGGGACTTTGTGGGCCTGGGCAATTTTGCCCGCGTCTTCACCGACCCCCAGGTGCGCGAGGCGGCGCGGGTGACGGCGATCTTCGTGGTGGTCTCGGTCAGCGTCGAGATGGGGCTCGGGCTGCTGCTGGCCTTCCTGTTCAACCGCAGCATCCCGGGCCGCGGCATCCTGCGCACGATCATGATCCTGCCGATCTTCGCCACCCCGGTGGCGGCCGGATACCTGTTCTTCACCATCTTCTACGAGGCCGGCGGCCCCCTGGGCTGGACCGGCATCCCCTGGCTGTCGAACCCGGGCTGGGCCCTGGTGTCGATCATGATCGTCGACATCTGGCAGTGGACGCCGTTCTGCTTCCTGGTGCTGCTGGCCGGGCTGCAGGGCGTGCCCGACGACCTGATCGAGGCGGCGCGGCTGGAGACCAATTCCAGCTTCCGGATCTGGACCGGGGTGGTGCTGCCGCTGATGACGCCGGTGATCGTGATCGTGCTGCTGCTGCGCCTGGCCGAGGCGATGAAGGTGTTCGACGTCGTCGCCTCGCTGACCGTCGGCGGGCCCGGCAACGCCACCCAGTCGGTCTCCTATCTCGCCTTCCGCACCGGGCTGCGCTTCTTCGACGTCGGCTATGCCTCGGCCCTGGCGCTGACCCTGCTGGCCGTGGTGATGACGATCGTCACCCTGTTCTTCAAGCGGGTGCGCAATGTCTACGCCTGAGGTCACCGCGCCGCCGATCCACGAGGCTCCCGTCGACCGGGTCAAGCCGATGGGGCGGCGCAGCAGCATGGCCGATTCGCTGTGGTCGCTGGTGGCGATCGCGGCCACGGTCGTGTTCTTCTTCCCGCTGTACTGGGCGATCTCGACCGCGCTGCGCAACCCGGCCGACACCTTCACCGTGGCCGGGCTCGGCATCCCCTGGCTCGACTTCCAGCCGACCCTGAACAACTTCGCGGTGGAGCTGAGCACGCCGGAGGGCTGGCGCGCGCTGCAGACCAGCCTGATCGTGTCGCTCAGCGCCGTCGCCCTGGCCCTGGCCCTCGGGCTGCCGGCGGCCTATGCGCTGGCCCGGTTCCGGTTCTGGAGCAACAGCGACATCACCATCTGGTTCCTGTCGCAGCGGGTGCTGCCGCCGGTGGCGACGCTGCTGCCGTTCTACATCGTGTTCCGCTCGCTCGACATGCTGGACAGCAAGACCGCGCTGATCCTGTGCAACGCCACCTTCATCCTGCCCTTCGTGGTCGTCATCCTGCGCCAGACCTTCCTCGACCTGCCGGTCGAGCTGGAGGAGGCGGCGCTGGTCGACGGCGCGTCGCACTGGCAGGCCTTCCTGCGCATCGCCCTGCCCCTGGCGGCGCCGGCGGTGGCGGCCACCGCCATGATCATCTTCGCCTTCGCCTGGAACGAGTTCCTGTTCTCGTCGTCGCTGGGCATCACCGAGACCAAGATGATGCCCGCCCACATGGCCGGCGCGGTCGACACCCGTGGCGTGCAGTTCTGGTTCATGGCGACCCGGGCGCTGATCGCGATGATCCCGCCGGTGCTGCTGGCGCTGCTGGCCCAGCGCTACATCGTGCGCGGCCTGACCCTGGGGGCGGTGAAGGGGTGAGGCGGAGACTCCCGACAAGAGCAAAACGAGTCCCCCCTCCCCTCGCGGGAGGGGGATAGGGGGAGGGGGTTGCCGCTGGCCTGGGTTCAGGCGATCCGGCCCCGACGGCGAAACCAGTGCCTTACGCATTCGCGCGCGGACGCGCGCAGACCCCTCCCCCTGCCCCCCTTCCCGCAAGGGGAGGGGGGACTAAAAAGGAATGGACTTCAGCTATTCTGAAAAGGTCTCACTTGCGGGAGAGGCAATCGGATCGCGCCGGCCCTATTCCGCCGCCCGGGCCAGCGGCGGCCAGACGTCCCAGATTTCCTCTGCGTAGTCCTGCACTGTGCGGTCGGAGGAGAACCAGCCGACATGGGCGGTGTTCTGGATCGCCATGCGGGTCCAGCCGGCGCGGTCGCGGTAGAGGGCGGCGGCGCGGGCCTGGGCATCCCAATAGGCGGCGAAATCGGCCGCCACCAGGAACCAGTCGCTGTGCCGCAGCGCGTCGGTGAGCGGCCGGAACCGGCCCGGATCGTCGGGCGAGAAGGTGCCGTCCTCGATCGCCGCCACGGCGCGGGCCAGGCGCGGATCGGCCGCGATCACCGCCGCCGGGTCGTAGCCCTGGGTCCGCTTCGCCGCCACCTCGGCCGCGGTCAGGCCGAAGATCAGGATGTTGTCGGCGCCCACCCGCTCGGCGATCTCGACATTGGCGCCGTCCAGCGTGCCGATGGTGATCGCGCCGTTCAGCGCGAACTTCATGTTGCCGGTGCCCGAGGCCTCCATGCCGGCGGTCGAGATCTGCTCCGACAGGTCGGCGGCCGGGATGATGCGCTCCGCCAGCGTGACGTTGTAGTTCGGCAGGAACACCATCTTCAGCTGGTCGCGGATCTCGGCGTCGGTGTTGATCACCTTGGCGACGTCATTGGCCAGCTTGATGATCAGCTTGGCCGTGGCGTAGCCCGGGGCGGCCTTGCCGGCGAAGATCTTGACCCGCGGCGTCCAGGCCGCGTCCGGCGTGTCGCGCATCTCCTGCCACAGCGCCACCGCGTGCAGGATGTTCAGCAGCTGGCGCTTGTATTCGTGGATGCGCTTGACCTGGACGTCGAACATCGCGTCGCCGGAGACGCGGAGATCCGCGATCTCGCCGATATGATGCGCCAGCAGCGCCTTGTTGCGGCGCTTCACCGCCCAGAACGCCTCGCGGAAGGCGCTGTCCTCGGTCTTGCCGGCCAGCGCCGACAGCCGCTCCAGATCATCCTCCCAGCCGGTGCCGATCATGTTGTGGATCAGCTGCGCCAGGTTCGGGTTGGCCTGCACCAGCCAGCGGCGCGGGGTGATGCCGTTGGTCTTGTTGGTGATCCGGCCCGGAAACTCCTCGTTCAGGTCGCGGAACACGGTCTCGCGCATCAGCTGGGTGTGCAGCGCCGAGACGCCGTTGACCCGGTGGCTGCCGAGGAAGGCCAGTGGCCCCATCCGCACCCGGCGGTCCCAGCCTTCCTGGATCAGCGACAGGGTGGACAGGCGGCTGGGGTCCTTCGCCACCACCTTGGAGGTCTTCAGGAACCGGTCGTTGATCTCGTAGATGATCTGCAGATGGCGCGGCAGCACCCGCTCCAGCAGCGCCACCGGCCAGGTCTCCAGCGCCTCCGGCATCAGCGTGTGGTTGGTGTAGCTGATGCAGCCGGTGGTGATCTTCCAGGCGCGGTCCCAGTCCAGCCGGTGCCGGTCGATCAGCAGGCGCATCAGCTCCGGCACCGCGATCGCCGGATGGGTGTCGTTCAGCTGCATCGCCGCCTTTTCCGGCAGGTCGTCATAGCCGTCGTGATGCATCCGATGCCGGCGCAGCACGTCCTGCAGCGAGGCCGAGGTGAAGAAGTATTCCTGCTTGAGCCGCAGTTCCTGCCCCGCCGGGGTGTTGTCGTTCGGGTACAGGACGCGCGACAGGGTCTCGGACAGGATCTTGTCCTCGACCGCCTTCATGTAGTCGCCGGAGTTGAAGGGGGCGAGGTCGAACTGCCGCACCGGCTTGGCCGACCACAGCCGCAGCGTGTTGACCGTATTGCCGCCCCAGCCGACCACCGGCGTGTCGTAGGCGACGGCCAGCACCCTCTGGCTGCCCTTCCAGATCGGTTTCGGCCGGCCGTCCGGCCCGGGCTCGCCCGGCTCGATCTTGCCGTAGAAGTCGATCGGGAACGCGACCTCCGGCCGCTCGAACTCCCACGGGTTGCCGAATTTCAGCCAGTCCTCGGGATACTCGACCTGCCAGCCGCGGTCGAACTGCTGCTCGAACAGCCCGTATTCGTAGCGGATGCCATAGCCGGTGCCGGCGATGCCGAGCGTGGCCATGCTGTCGAGGAAGCAGGCGGCGAGACGGCCGAGGCCGCCATTGCCGAGCGCCGCGTCGGGCTCGACCTCCAGCACCGCGCCGAGGTCGACGCCGAAATCGGCCAGCGCGTCGCGGCAGGTGTCGTAGACGCCGAGATTGGTCAGCGCATTGGCCATCAGCCGGCCGATCAGGAACTCCAGGCTGAGATAGTAGACCCGCTTGCCGTCGGTTGCCTCCTCGCGGTGCTGCGCCGCCATCCAGCGGTCGACCAGGCGGTCGCGCACGGCCAGCGCCGTGGCGGCGAACCAATCGTGCCGGGTGGCGCGATGGATCTCGCGCCCGACGGCGTAGACCAGCCATTCCAGGATGTCGCGCTTCAACGACTCCCGGTCGAGCCCCCGCGGCTCGATGGTGATCGGGGTGGCTGGCAGCTCCATTGGCTGACCCCCATGCTGCACTGCGATATAGACCGTCCGTTACACCACGGATCGGCTCCGCGATCAATCATATGACAAAAAAGACCCGGCGAGGGTTCCCGCCGGGTCGACAATGTCCATGGCCAGTGGCATGCGCCACTGGCCTTTGGTGTTAGAGACCGCTTACTTGGCGCCGATCTTGGCCAGCTCGCCCGGGGTCGCCTCGGCGTAGTTGCCGCTGTTCCAGATGTAGAACACGTAGTCGGTCGTCTTCCGGTCGCCCTTGGCGTCGAAGGCCAGCGGGCCCATCACGGTCTTGTAGTCGGAGCCGTCATGCAGCGCTTCGGCAACCTTCGGGCCGTCGAAGCTCTTGGCCTTGGTCGCCGCCTCGGCCCAGGCCTGGACCGCGGCATAGCTGTACAGGGTGTAGCCCTCGGGGTCGTAGTTCTCGGCCTTGAACTTGGCCACGACGTCCTTGGCGGCCTCGCTGCTGCGCTGGTCGGCACCGAAGGTCATAAGCACCCCCTTGCCGGCGTCGCCGGTGATGCCCCAGAACTCCTGAGTGACGATGCCGTCGCCGGAGATGAACTGAGCGTTCAGCCCCTGCTCACGCGCCTGGCGCAGGATCAGCCCGGCCTCGTTGTGCAGGCCGCCGAAATAGATCACGTCGACGCCGGCCTGCTTCATCTTCGAGACGACGGCCGAGAAGTCACGCTCGCCGACGGTGATGCCCTCATACATCTTCTCGGTCACGCCGGCCTTGTTCATCGCCGCCTTGGTGGCGTCGGCCAGGCCCTTGCCATAGGTGGTCTGGTCGTGGATGACGGCGACGTTGCGGCCCTTGAACTTCTCGGCGATGAAGGCGCCGGCGACATCGCCCTGCTGGTCGTCGCGGCCGCAGGTGCGGAAGGTGGTCTTCTGCCCCTGCTCGGTCAGCTGCGGGTTGGTCGAGGCCGGGGTGATCTGGACGACGCCTTCCTCGGCATAGATCGCCGAGGCCGGGATCGAGACCGAGGAGTTGAAGTGGCCGATCACCGCCACCACGCCCTGGCCCACCAGCTCGTTCGCCGCCGCCACGCCCTGGCGCGGGTCGGAGGCGTCGTCGCCATAGACCACGGAGATCTTCTCGCCGTTGACGCCGCCGGCGTCGTTCAGGGCCTTCACCGCGGCGTCGGTGCCGCGCTTCATCTGCTCGCCGAACGAAGCGTTCGGGCCGGTCAGCGGCGCGCCGAGACCGATCTTCACATCGGCCCAGGCCGGAGCCGACGCCATCGCGGCCAGGGCTACGCCGGCCAGGAGCACTCGGTTGAATTTCGTCATCAAATCGCTCTCCCAGTTCATCGCCCGGCGGGACGACCCCGCCGGCCTTTGCTTCCCGCCGATCCGAAAGGACCGGCGTCTTACCGTGCGGCCGGCCGCCGGTCGCGCCAGGCGAACAGGCCGGCGCGCTCGTACAGCCACGGATACTGCCGCACCATCTTCGCCGCCCGCGTCATCCGATAGGCGACCGTGGCGCACAGGCCGATCCAGACAAGATCGATGACGAAGCCGGTCGGCGACAAGAGCGTTCCGCCGAACAGCGCGAAGTGCAGGAACCGGGTCGCACAGGTGATCAGCACCACGAAGGGGATCACCTTGCGCATCGGCGCCCAGCCCTGGGCCTGGCCCTGCCCGGTCAGGAGGCCGGCGCCGCCGCCCAGGATCACGCTGACGAAGATGAAGTCGCCGATCGACGAGGTTCCGAGGATCTGTTCCATCACCCGCCCCTCAATGCCCGCCTTCGAGATAGGCGGCCCGGACCTCCGGATTCGCCAACAGCTCGCGCCCGCTGCCGCTCATCGTCACCCGGCCGTTGACCATGACATAGCCGCGATGGGCCAGCTTCAGCGCGTGGAAGGCGTTCTGCTCGACCAGGAATACGGTCATGCCCTTTTCCCGGTTGATCACCTTGATCGCCTCGAAGATCTGCTTCACCACCAGCGGCGCCAGGCCCAGCGACGGCTCGTCCAGCAGCAAGAGGCGCGGCCGGCTCATCAGCGCCCGGCCGATCGCCAGCATCTGCTGCTCGCCGCCCGACAGGGTGCCGCCGCGCTGGACCTGCCGCTCCTTCAGCCGCGGGAACAGGGTGAAGATCTGCTCGATGTCGCGCCCGAACTCCGCCGGATCGGCGGTCAGCGCCCCCATCTGCAGGTTTTCCATCACCGTCATCCGTGGGAAGATGCGGCGGCCTTCCGGCGAGATGGCGACGCCGCGGCGCACGATCTCGAAGGTCGGCAGCCGGGTGATCTCCTTGCCGTCGAACACCACCGCCCCCTGGCGCGCCTGCGGGTTGCCGCAGATCGTCATCAGCAGGGTCGATTTGCCGGCGCCGTTGGCGCCGATCAGGGTGACGATCTCGCCTTCCTTGACCTCGACGTCGACGCCGCGCAGCGCCTCGATCGCGCCGTAGAAGGTGTGCACGCCCTGCAGCGACAGCATCACGGGCGGGCCTCCCCGGTCACGGCGGCGACATCGGCGGCGATTTCCGGCGGCAGGTCGTCCTCCTCGGGCTCGCCGAGATAGGCCCGGATCACCGCCTCGTCGCTGCGGATCTCGGCCGGGGTGCCGTCGGCGATCTTCTTGCCGTGGTCGAGCACGATGATGTGGTCGGAGATCTGCATGACGACGCTCATGTCGTGCTCGATCAGCAGCACGCTGGTGTCGTGCTCGTCGCGGATAGCGCGCAACAGCCCGTTCAGCTCCTGCGATTCGCGCGGGTTGAGGCCGGCGGCCGGCTCGTCCAGGCACAGGATCACCGGGTCGATGCACATCGCCCGCGCGATCTCCAGCCGGCGCTGGCCGCCATAGGGCAGGCTGCCGGCGGAATCATCGGCCTGGGCGGTCAGCCCGACCCGGTCGAGCCAGAACTTCGCCTTCTCCACCGCCTCGCGCTCGGCCCGGCGATAGCTGGGCAGGCCGAACAGCCCGGCGATCGAGAAGGCCGAGGCCTTCATCAGCTTGTTGTGCTGGGCCACCATCAGGTTCTCCAGCACGCTCATCCCGGCGAACAGCCGGATGTTCTGGAAGGTGCGGGCGACCCGCGCCTGCTGGGCGATGCGGTAGCCCGGGATCTGCTCCAGCAGGAATTCGCTGCCGTCGACCCGCAGCGTCATCCGGCCGGAGGTCGGCCGGTAGAAGCCGGTGATGCAGTTGAACAGCGTGGTCTTGCCGGCGCCATTCGGCCCGATCACGGCGGTGATGTCGCCGGCGCGGATGTCGAAGGTGGCGTCGTCGATGGCGACGAGGCCGCCGAAGCGCATCGAGACGTGCTCGATGGTCAGAAGGGCGGTCACGAAGAGGTTCCCTTCTTGCCGTGCAGCAGGATGGTCGGGTCACGATGGGCCAAGAGGCCGCGCGGGCGCCACACCATGATGCCGACCATGCACAGGCCGAACACCAGCATGCGGTAGAGGTCGAGGCCGCGGAACGCCTCCGGCAGGCCGATGATCAGGCAGGCGGCGACGACGATGCCGAGCTGGCTGCCCATACCGCCGAGCACCACGATCGCCAGCACGATCGCGGATTCGATGAAGGAGAAGCTCTCCGGGCTGATGAAGCCCTGATAGGTGGCGAAGAAGCTGCCGGCGAAGCCGCCGCACATCGCCGAGGTGGCGAAGGCCGCCAGCTTCAGGTTGGTGCGGTTGATGCCGAGCGACTGGCAGGCGATGTCGTCCTCGCGGATCGCCTCCCAGCCGCGGCCGACCGGCAGACGGCGCAGCCGCACGCTGATGAAATTGACCAGCAGCGCCAGGGCCAGGATCAGCAGATAGAGGAAAATGATCCGATGCGTCGGGTTGTATTCCAGGCCGAACAGCTGGTGGAAGGCGGTGACGCCCTCGGGCGGGCTGCGGTCGAAGGGGAAGCCGAAGAAGCTGGGCCGCGGGATGTTGTTGATGCCGTTCGGCCCGCCGGTCACCGGCGCCCAGTTGATCAGGATGATGCGGATGATCTCGCCGAAGCCGAGGGTGACGATGGCGAAATAGTCGCCGCGCAGCCGCAGCACCGGATAGCCCAGGATCAGGCCGAAGCCGGCGGCCAGCACCCCGGCCAGCGGCAGGCACAGCCAGAAGCTGAAGCCGAAGGTGGTCGCCAGCAGCGCGTAGGAATAGGCCCCGACGGCATAGAAGGCGACGTAACCGAGGTCCAGGAGGCCGGCCAGGCCGACGATGATGTTCAGGCCCCAACCGAGCATGATGTAGATCAGCACGATGGTGGCGACGCCGAGCGTGCTGCGGCTGGCAAGGTCGGTGAACGGGAAGATCACCGCCAGCACCACCAGGATCGGCCCGACATAGACGCTGAGCCGCTGCACCCGGGCGCCGACCCGGTCCATCGCCCGGTCGCGCTCCTGCCGCGACAGGCTGGCGCGGCTGCGGCGCTGCACCAGGATTGACTGGAGCAGCAGCCACAGCGCGCCGAACGCCCCGATCAGCAGCAGCGGCACCGAGTGCAGATCCTGCACCGGCAGCGGCGGCAGCGTGTCGGAGATCATCGGCCGCAGATACTGGTAGACCGGCGGCAGGGCGAAGACGACGAGGAACAGCAGGCTGATCCAGAACACCGGCCGGGGCATGCCCTCGCGGTTCAGGATGATGCCGATGCGGCCGAGGAAGACCAGCGCGACGGCGATGGCGACGGCGGTGAAGTCGGTCTGGTAGCCCAGCGCGCCGCTCTGCTCCACCGTGCGGATGCCGACCAGGGGGGCGGTGAGGACCAGGGCGACCAGGGCGGTGACCCCGGCCTCCTTGACCATGGCCACGAGATCGAGGCGGCGCCCGGCGGCCGCGTCGGAATGCGCGATCGTCGCCATCGCTTCAGACCTTCTCGATGTCGGGACGGCCGAGCAGGCCGGACGGGCGGAAGATCAGCACCAGCACCAGGATGGTGAAGGCGGCGACGTCCTTGTACTCCGACGAGAAATAGCCCGACCAGAAGGCCTCGATCAGCCCGATCAGGATACCGCCCAGCATCGCCCCGGGCAGCGATCCGATGCCGCCCAGGACCGCCGCGGTGAAGGCTTTGATGCCGGCCAGGAAGCCGATGTAGAAGTCGATCACGCCGTAGTACAGCGTCACCATCACGCCGGCCACCGCGGCCAGCGCGGCGCCGATGACGAAGGTCGTCGAGATGGTGCGGCCGACATCGACGCCGATCAGCGCCGCCATGGTGCGGTCCTGGGCGCAGGCGCGCTGCTGCCGGCCGAGCGAGGTGCGGTTGATCACCCAGGTCAGCCCGATCATCAGGCTGAGGGTGAGCAGCACGATGACGATCTGCAGATACGACAGGCTGACATCGAAGCCGCCGCCGGAGGTCAGCTGGAAGCCGCCCGGGATCTGCGGCGGCACCGGCTTGCGCCGGGCGCCCTGCAGCAGCTGGATGTAGTTCTGCAGGAAGATCGACATGCCGATCGCGGAGATAAGCGGCGCCAGGCGGGTCGAGCCGCGCAGCGGCCGGTACGCCAGCCGTTCGACGGTCCAGCCATAGGCGGCGGTCACCACCACGCTGACGATCAGCACGATCGCCAGGGCCAGGGCCACCGACACGCCTGGCACGCCGAAGGCGCCGAGCACGACGAAGCCGATCACCGCGATGAACGCGCCGATCATATAGATCTCGCCATGGGCGAAATTGATCATGCCGATGATGCCGTACACCATCGTATAGCCGATCGCGATCAGACCGTAGATCGCGCCCAGCGTCAGCCCATTGATGAGCTGCTGCAGGAAATATTCCATGCTCGCGCCGAATTGCCTCCACAGACCATCCGCGGATGGTCGACCTCGTCTGTTCACTCGCCGTTTAAACCGAGGGCGTTTCTCTGTTCAAGCTCCGCGTCAACGTCGGATTGGCGCGACTATGGCGAAGAAAATGGACCGTTACAATCTCAATGAATCATAAGACGTTTCGGGGGCTTAGGCTATGGATCAGGCGCCATAGCGGTCGAGAATCCGGCGGATCGGCTCGGCATAGGCCGGGTCCCAGTACCGGACATGCACCAGCAGCGGATACAGCAGGTAGATCGGTCGGCGGTCGTTCCAGAAGCCGGGATCGAGCGGCGCCAGCTCGGCATAGCGGCGGAAAAAAATATCATCGAAGGTGCCGAACAGGGTCGGGTAGGTCAGCTCCATCTCAGGATGGCCGCAGGAAATGGCGGGATCGATGACGGCCGTGATTCGCCCACCCCGATGCAGCAGGTTGCCGGTCCAGATGTCGCCATGCAGCAGCGCCGGATGGCGCGGCTCCGACAGCAGGCCGTCGAGCTGGCCGGCCAGCACCTCCAGCCGGCGCAGCAGATCGGCGTCGACCGTGCCCTCGGCATGGCCGGCGCGGGCCATGTGCAGCAGGCGGTGGTCGCGGAAGAACGGCACCCAGCGGTCGGCGGGCGGGTTCGGCTGCGGCAGCTTGCCGATGGTGGTGTCGCGGTCGTAGCCGAAGCGCGGCCAGGCCGGTGCATGCAGCGCCGCCAGCAGCTCGGCGGCGTGCAGCTGCGCCGACGCCGGGGGCGGCCCGGGCTCGTGCTCGACATGCTCCAGCAGCAGCAGGTCTTCGGCGGCGTGCAGCACCGCCGGCAGCGGCAGGGCGGAATGCCGGGCCAGCTCGCCCAGCATCCAGGCCTCCAGCAGCAACGGCCCCGCCCCGGCCTTGGCCACCACCCGGCCGCCATCGGCGAGGTCGACCCGCAGCACCGCGACGGTCGACCCGCCCGGCAGCGGCTCGGCCGCCACCGGCCGCACACCGAGCGTCGCGGCGATCCGGTCGGCGAGCAAGGGATCGAGGGCGGTCAGGAGCGGCATCCGGCAAAAATCTCCACGCGTTTCGCGGCTGCCATGGTGATATGGGCGCAGGCCCCGCCCTTGATCCGGAGCATCATGCTCGCACCGCCCTCCGTCTACGACAGCTGTGCCCGGCTGTTCGAGCAAGCCCCCGATTCTGGCGCAGCCGGCCAGGCGGTGGAAGAGGCCCGGCGGCTCCTGGCGGCGTTCGGGGTGGCGCCGGACAGCAGCGACGAGGACGCGCGGACCGCCCGGCTGTTCCGGCTGGCCGCGACGCTGGAGGCCAGTTTCGCGGTGCCGGCGATGGATTATCCCGGCCTGACTGTCCTCGGCGCCCGGCTGCGCCGGCCTGCTGGCGACGGCGGCGCGGCGATCGCCGTCGATGGCGTGATCGGATGCGACCCGAGCCCGTGGCGGGCCTTCCAGAAATGCATCGGCGAGGCCGCGGAGACCCTGGCCCTGGCCGCGCCCGAGATCGGCGATGCCGCCCCGGACGGCGCGGCCGGGGCCGTCGCCGCCCGCTTCGCCGACCAAGTCGAGGCGCGGACCGGCCTGGCCTCGGACGCCGCGCTCGCGGCGGCCCCGGCCGTCGCCGGGGTCGAGCTGGCGACCGGCCGTCCCGTGCTGGTGCCGCGCCCGCTGGTCTTCGGGCGATCGGGCGGGCTGCGGGCCGCCGTCCCGGTCAGCGAAGGCTGCGCCGCCGGCCCGACCCCCGACGACGCCGCCCGATCGGCCCTGTTCGAACTGATCGAGCGGCATGTGGTGGCGCATTGGTGGCATGGCGGCCGCCCCGCCCGCCGGTTGCCGCCGGCGCTGCTGGCCGCCGCGATCGACCGGCTGCGCCCCCGGACCGGGACGCCGTGGCCGCGCCAGGGCTTCGCGCTGGAACTGGACGCCGGCGGCCTGCCGCTCGCCGTCGTCGCCGCGACCTCGGTCAGCCCCATCCATGGCCTGGTCGCCCTGGGCTTCGCCGCCCGCCCCGGCCGGGCCGCCGCGCTGGAGGCGGCCGTCCTGGAGATGATCCAGTCCGAGATCGCCAACGACCTGCTGTTCCTCCGGCTGCGCCGCGCCGGGGCGGCGCCGGACCCGGTGGACCAGGAGCGGCTTGCGGCGAAGCACGCGCTGCGGCCCGAGGCGCTGCTGGCCATGGTGGACGGCGACGCGACGGGCAACGGCGCCGAGGGGCCGGACTTCCTGCCCGACCTCCTGGCCGCACTGGCCGGGCGAAACATCGCGGTGTTCCGGGTCGATCTGACCGGCAGGGCTGGGATTCCCGTCGTGAAGCTGCTATCGCCGGAGCTACAACCCTCCTCGTCCGCCGCGGTGACGGAGGGGCTGCGCCAGACGGCCTCACAGTTCGGGCGTCCGCTGAAGTGTTTGATCGATCGCCCGGCGATATTTAATAGTTTGTGAGCCCAGTCCGCTGCGGTTCCGATTGGTTGGGGGAAGGGAGACCGCGGATGGCGGTTCCGGCACTACGGAGCGTGAGGACTCCGGATCGGGAAGACATACCCGCGCCGGAGAAAGCTGGTGTAGAGCGTATGCGGCTGTCGCTGGGCAACGGTTTCGATCTCCGCCTCGGCAATGGGGAGCGGATCGAGCTCGGCAGCCGCAAGTCCCAGGCGATCTTCGCCTTCGTCGCGCTGAGCGGCACGGCGATCGAGAGCCGCGAGCGCGTCGCCGGGGTGTTCTGGAGCGAGAGCGACGGCGATCACGCCCGCGGCTCGCTGCGGCAATGCCTGAAGCAGCTGCGCGACAATCTCGACGCCGTCCGCCCCGGTATTGTCGAGATCGGGCGGCAGGACATCCGCATCCGGCGCGAATCCATCGAGATCGATCTCGAGTTGGTCGCAGCCGATCTGTCGAAGGGCATGCTGTCGTCGATCCTGGCGCTCGGCCAGGCCAATCCCGACCGCATCCTGACCGGGTTCGAGGATCTCGACCGGGAGTTCGCCTCCTGGCTCACCGTCTGCCGGCAGCAATGGCGCAAGACCTTCATCGGCGGCCTCGAGCGGATCCTGCGCGACCCGGCCTCGGGCGAGAAGATCGCCGCCGAGGCGGCCCATGCGCTGCTCGACATCGACCCGACGCATGAAGAGGCCTATCGCGTCCTGATCCTGCAGCAGGCGCTGCGCGGCAACATCGCGGCGGCGCTGAAGTTGTACAGCACGCTGTGGGACCTGCTGCAGAACGACTACGACATGGAGCCGTCGGACGAGACGCAGCGCCTGATCGTCGACATCAAGAAAGGCTCGTTCGACGGCACCGCCCCGCCGGCTTCGGCGCCGGCCGAGGAGCAATCCCGGCTGCCGATCATCGAGGTCGACCGCCTGAGGCCCGGCCTGCCCGAGGGCATCGACGACTATGTCGTCCACGGCTTCCGCAGCGAGCTGATCGCCAATCTGGTGCGGTTCCGGGAGTGGATCGTGGTCGAGCCGCCGGAGTCCGCTCCCGCGTCCGGGGCGCCGCAGCAGGCCGATTACCGCCTGTCCACCGATTTCCGGCAGAAGGCCGACGATCTGCTGATCGTCGTCTCGCTGACCGAGCTGACCCGCAAGCGGTCGCTGTGGTCGGAGACCTTCTCGCTGGCGCTGCAATCCTGGATGGACCAGCAGCGCCAGATCGCCCGCCGCGTGTCGGCGACACTCGACATCCACATCTCGGCGAACGCGCTGTCGCGGCAGATCGGCGACCGCGACTTCGCCCACGGGCCCTATATCCGCTGGCTGCGCGCCCAGTATCTGCTGAACTTCTGGGAGCCGCAGGCGGAGTTCGAGGCCGAGGCGCTGTTCAAGGACGTGATCCGCGACTGGCCCAGCTTCGCCCCAGCCTATAGCGGCCTCGCCAACATCTACAATTCCCGGCACATCATCCTGCCGGGGGTGCGCCGCGACCGGGCGATGGCCGAGGAGGCGCTGACGCTGGCGCGGCGGGCGGCGGAGCTGGACCCGCTGGACGCGCGCGGGCACCTGACCCTCGCCTGGTCCTACATGATGACGACGCGTTACCCGCAGGCGGATCTGCATCTGGAGCTGGCGCGCGACCTGAACCCGAGCAACCCGTCGGTGCTGATGTCGGCGGCGCAGGGCTTCGCCTTCGTCGACCGCACCGACGTCGCGCTCGACCTCGTGGCCAATGCCTTCGAGCTCAATCCCCTGATCCCGCCGCATCACTGGGCCTATCTCGCCGGCATTCGCTTCCTGCACGGCGACATCGCCGGCTGCGTCGAGGCCGCCGACCGGGCCGGGCAGTCGATCTTCAACATCCCGGCCTGGAAGGCCGCCGCCCTCAGCCTGCTCGGCGACACCCGGCGGGCACAGGAGGAGGCGCGCCTCTTCCTGCGCAACGCCCGCGAAGCGTGGCACGCCACGTTCGAGTGCACCGACGCCGCCATCGTCGAGTGGTTCCTGAGCAGCTTCCCGATCCGCAACGTCGCCCGCTGGCGCGAGCTGCGGGAAGGCCTGATCCAGGCCGGCCTTCCCGCGACCGATGTCGGCGAGGAGCAGCTCTACTGGCCTCACCGGCACTGACCGAAGCTGTAGTCGCCGACGCGGAAGTAGAACATGTCGAGGGCGTCGAGCGCATTCGGGTCGCGCCGTACCTGCAGGGCGTACTCGTCCGGCAGCGGATACGGGCCGGGATACTTCGAATACTCCTCGATCCGCTGGCGCATCAGGTTGGCGGGCGGCAGCACGACGTAGAGCGCGTCGTCACGGCTGACGACCCGGATCTCCTTCCCGGATTCGGCGAAGTTCGACAGCGTGATGCCGTGATCCTTCAGCAGTTGCAGCGCCTCCGCCGTCGTCGTCGGCTTCGGGATATCGCCGATCGCCATGCCGACGATCAGCCGGCCAGCGGCCTCGCGGTCATACATGGTCATCTCGACCGGCGCAGGCGTCGGTGCGTGCTTCGGATCGTGCTTGTTATGGTCCGTCATAGCTTGCTCCTCCTTGTTCGCAAGGCGCTGTTGCCTTGCTGTATGGCGACGGCTGACCCGCCGGCGCTTTAACCCTCCGCCCCCGCGCCCCGAAGGGCGACGGAGGCGGAGGCCCCCACCACCTCCGTGCCGGCGCCGTCAGACGCTGGCTTGTGTGATCGGCCGCGATGGCGCCGCCGGCTGCGGCGGCGATTCGACGAAGCCGATGATGTCGCGCATGCCGTCCGGAACGGCGCCGCCCTTGAACAGGACTCGGCTCCAGCGCCGGATCACGCCGGGCTCGACGGTCGTCGACTCGGCCATGGATGCGGCCAAGACGACCTGGGCCACGATCGCCGATCCCAGCGGCCCGAGGCGCCGGCCCTGGTGGCGGACCTCCGCCTCGCGCAGGATGTAGTAGAACAGCGGCGTATCCTCGGCGAGGGCTTCGATCGCCCCGTCCGGCGCGTCGGCCAGGGGGTTGCGCTGGGTGCGCGCGTTCATGCCGGCCAGGCCGCCATGACCATCGCCCAGCAGTTCCTCCCGCGTCAGCTTCGGGATGCCCAGCCGGTCCGCCAGGTATTGGGCATTCGGCAGGCTGGACAGATAGGCCCGCGCCAGGTCCCGGAACGGCAGACCGCCATAGTTCTCATAGATCGGGTCGCCGCCGACCATGCGACGCATGTCGTCATGCGCCATGGCCGCCATGGTGTAGAACTGGGAGGTCATCCAGGGGCCGATCAGGTGCGACTGGTTCTCGTCGCCGCCCGGTTTCTCCGGGAAGAACAGATCCCACTCCACGATCCAGTCGTTCGGGATCGGGCTGCCCGGGATGCCGCCATCCCCGACCAGCATGCCGCGCCGGAAGGTCATCAGCCCCTTGAGGCTGGTCTCGGTCAGCGCCAGGGCCCGGTTCAGCGTGTAGGACGGCCGCACCATGGCATGACCGAAGCGGAAGGCGGCCATGATGAACTCGGCCGGCAGCGGCGTGTCAGCATCGGCGGCCAGGCGCCGGCCGAAGCCGCCCAGGTCCTGCAGAGTCTCGCGTGGCGCATAGTCGCCCCAGACCTGCGGGTCGAGCAGGTGGCCGAGATAGTCGTTGCGCACCACCGACCGGTAGGTCGCGATCACCAGCGCCCGGGCGATCTCGAACACCTCGTAGTCCGACGGGCAGTGCGGCGACGCCAGGATGGCGTCGACGATGCGGTTGTGGAAGCGGTGAAACAGGACCGTGATCTGCGACAGGACCAAATTGTTGTCGTTGCGGATGTCACCGATCAGCGGTTCGACCGGGCACTGCCGCGGCACCGCCTGCGCCGTCGGCGACAGGGTGCGCAGGTCGGTCGCGTTCGAAGCCGCGTCGAGGCAGGCGATCATCGCCAGGTCGCAGGGCTGCGGCGCCTTGGCCGTCACCGGGTCGCCGGGCACCTCCGGCGCGTCCTTGTCCCAGGTCCGGCCGCCGGTGTAGCCGACCCGCAGCTTCATCCGCAACGCGTCGGGCCCGCCGGTGCGCTGCTGGTACAGCATCGGCGACCGGAACGGACCGCCGCGATACAGGCAGTCGAGATCGAGCGCCGGGCTGGCCCAGAGCGGCCCGGCGGTCGCCGTGCGCGAGAGGGTGCCGAGATCGCTGAAGGTCAGGTCGTGCGCGATCAGCTGGCCGAGATAGGTGTAGCCGGCGGGGACGTCCGGATTGAACGTCTCCGACCCGGCGACCAGCCCGTCCAGATACATCTTGCGGGCCAGGCGCTGCAGCACGTTCATCACCAGGGCCTGGGGATGCAGGCCCTGGCGCGCGGCCTCCTGCGCCAGGCGCCAGCCGAAGATGCCGTCGGGCGGCGGCGGGCCGCCCTCGAAATAGGTCTCGGGCCGTTCCAGCCCTTGCGTCAGCGCGGCGCTACGCTGGCCGGCCCCTGTGAACCCTGAGCCATGCACGGCCGTTCCTCCCCTGCTCGGTGCACCGCGATCCGTCTTTGTCGCCGCAGCATTTAGAAGCCGGATCGTGATCGGATCGTGATTCCCACCATGGCATTTCCGAGGCAGGCTGCCGCCCGCATCAGCCCCTCTGGTCGAGGCTCAGCGGATAGCGCAGCGGATGGTGGCTGGAAAAGGTCATGTTCACCGGCTGGCCCTGCGGATCGTAGGCGATCTGCTCGATCGTCAGCACCGCGGCGGGCGGCACCAGCTCCAGGAGATCCGCCTCTTCCGCATTGGCCAGCCGGGCGCTCATCGTGGTGCGGCCGCGGTCGGGACGCAGCCGGTAGCGGTCCCGCACCTCGGCATAGAGCGAGCGGTTGCCGGTCGACCAGTCGAGGTCGAGGATCCCCGGCACCAGCCGGGCGGCGAACCAGTCCTGGGTCAGCACCACCGGCTGGCCGTCCAGGCAGCGCAGCCGCTTCAGCATCACCACATCGGCGCCGGGCGGCAGGAACAGCGGCCGTGCCACCTCCGCCGGCGCGCGGCAGACATAGCCCTCGACCAGCCGGCTCGCCGGCGTCCGACCATGCGCCTCGGCGATGGCGGTGAAGCTGCGCAGCAGGTGCAGCTCATAGGTCTCCTCGCGCCGCGCCACGAAGAAGCCGCGGCCGGGATGGCTGTGCAGCCAGCCCTCCTGCACCAGCTCGCGCACCGCCTGGCGCACGGTGATGCGGCTGACGCCGTATTGCTTCTCCAGCTCACGCTCCGATGCCAGCTTGGCATCGGCGCCGAGCCGGCCCTGCTCGATCTGCTCGCGCAGCCGCTGCTTGATCTGGCGGTACAGGGGCTGAGGATCGTCGCGCCGCAGCCCGTCGCCGGCGGGTCCGTCGCTGAGGGTGCCGTCGGTCATGGCGTCGGGAGAGGCCTCTCGGGCAGGGCGGAGATCACCCAGGCTGCATACACGCAAAATGGGGCCCCGGCCACAATTGACATGACTGGTTATAACCAGTCATAACTTTGCCGGTTCGCGGGAGGCACCATGAAACTGACCCTGGTCGGCGGCGGCGGCGTCCGCGCCCCTCTGTTCATCGAATCGGCGCTGCGCCGGGCGGAGTGGAGCAACCTGACCGAGCTGTGCCTGCTCGATATCGACGAGCCGCGGCTGGAGCTGTTCGGCGGGCTGGGCGCCGAGATCGCCCGGCGGACCAGCTCTCCCGTCAAGATCACCACCAGCCTGGACCCGGAGCGCGCCCTGGACGGCGCCGCCTATGTCGTGACCACGGTCCGGCCGGGGCTGGAGGAAGGCCGGATCAAGGACGAGCGGATCGCCCTGGCACATGGCGTGCTTGGGCAGGAGACGACCGGGCCGGGCGGCTTCGCCATGGCGCTGCGCAGCATCCCGACCATCCTGGGCTATGCCGACCTCTTGCAGCGGGTCAGCCCCGGCGCCTGGCTGTTCAACTTCACCAACCCGGCCGGGCTGGTGACCCAGGCGCTGCGCGATGCCGGCCACGACCGCACCATCGGCATCTGCGACGGCGCCAACGCCGCCCAGTCGGCCGTGGCGCGCTGGTTCGACGTGCCGGAGAAGGCGGTGCGCACCGAGGTGTTCGGCCTGAACCACCTGTCCTTCACCCGCCGCGCCGAGATCGGCGGCGAGGACGTGCTGCCGCGCCTGCTGGCCGACGATGCCTTCCTGGCCGCCTCGGCCCAGAAGGTGTTCAGCCCGCGCGTCGTCCGCCGCCACGGCATGTGGATCAACGAGTACCTCTACTACTTCTACTATGCCGAGAAGGCGGTGGAGGCGATCCGGTCGGACGTCCGCACGCGGGGCGAGGAGGTGCGCGACCTGAACCACGGGCTGATCGAGCAGCTGACGGCGCTGGACTGGCGCCGCAACCCGGAGCGGGCGCTGGAGGCCTATTACGCCTATGCCCACCGCCGCAACGCCACCTACATGCACTATGCCCAGGAAGGGGCGCCGAGCATGGAGGAGGCCGACCGGGCGCTGGCCGCCGGCGCCCATGCGCCGCTGGGCGACGAGGGCGAGGGCTATGCCGGCGTCGCCCTGGACCTTGTGGATGCGCTGGAGACCGGCAAAGCGCTGTACAGCGGGCTGAACGTGCCGAACCAGGGCGCCATCGAGGGCTTGCGCGACGAGGATGTGGTCGAGGTCAGCTGCGTCGTCGACCGCGACGGGGTGCGTCCGCTGCCGATCGGGCCGATGCCGGAGGCGCAGGCCCAACTGGTGCACGCCATCAAGCGCTATGAGCGGCTGGCGGTGCAGGCGATCCGCGAGCGCGACCGCGACCTGGCGGTCGAGGCGCTGGTGGCGCATCCGCTGGTGCTGTCCTATTCCCGGGCCGAGGCGCTGGTCGACGAATACCTCGCCGCCCACGCCCCCTATGTCGGCAACTGGCCGTGACCGGCCCCCGCCCCAGCGGCTGCGACGTCGTCGTGGTCGGCGAATACTACTGGGACCTGATCTTCACCGGCCTGCCGGAGGTGCCGCGGCTGGGCGCCGACCTGTTCGCCCGCGACTTCGCCACCCTGCCCGGCGCCAGCTTCACCACCGCCACGGCGCTGCACCGGCTGGGGCTGCGCACCGCCTGGGCGGCCGATTTCGGCACCGATTTGTTCAGCCAGCTGGCGCTGGATGCGGCCCGGAAGGAGGGGCTGGACGACCGGCTGTTCCGCCGGCTGGACCAGAAGCTGGAACGGGTCAGCACCGCTTTCTCCTTCGCGCATGACCGCGGCTTCGTCAGCTACGCCGTGCGCGACGACCTGCCGCCGACGCCGGAGGCGCTGGCCGCGGTCGCACCGAAGGCGCTGCTGCTGCAGAGCTTCCGGCTGCAGCCGGAGCTGCTGGACCTGGCCCGGGCGGCGAAGCGGCAAGGGGTGCTGGTCTATCTCGACTGCCAGCATGTGCCGCACCGGATCGATACTCCGGGCGTGGCCGAGCTGTTCCACGAGATCGACATCTTCGCGCCGAACGAATCCGAGGCCCTGGCCTTCACCGGCGCGCCGGACGTCAGCACGGCGCTGGAGCGGCTGTCGCAGATGGTGCCGACCGTCCTGGTCAAGCGCGGGGCCGCCGGCGCCATCGGCGTCAGCCGGGGCGAGCGCTGCGCCGTGCCGGCCCCGGAAGTGACGGTTGTGGACACCACCGGCGCCGGGGACAGCTTCAACGCCGGCTTTCTGTACGGCCGGCTGCGCGGCTTCGATTTCCGCGACAGCCTTTCCCTGGCCGCGTGCTGCGGCGCACTGGCCACCACCGATTACGGCGGCCGGGCTCTGCCGCGCGAGGCCGAGCTGCTGGCGCTGATCCGACAAGAGGCCCCGGCCTCCACCTGAGCGGGGTCAACCCGCCAAAAACGACAATACATCTCAAACAGGGGCTTGAACGGAGGGACCCGTGAAGATTGCCACCCTATCCCTGACCGCCGCGCTGGCCGTTTTCGCCGCCGCCGGGACCGAGGCCGGCGCCGAGGCCGCGACGGTGAAGCTGTTCTGCGGCGCCACCGACTACGACCTGTGCAGCAGCGCCGCCGAGGCCTGGGCCAAGCAGAGCGGCAACGCCGTCTCGATCAACAAGATGCCGGCGTCCTGGGACGACGCCGTGCCGCTGTACCAGCAGATGCTTGCGGCCAAGTCGACCGATGTCGACGTGCTGGTGATCGACGTGATCTGGATGGGCATGCTGAAGAACCATCTGCTCGACCTCGGCACGCTGGTGCCGAAGGAGGAGGTGGCGGCGCATTTCCCGACCACGATCGACGCCGCGACCATCGACGGCCAGCTGCTGGCCCTGCCCTGGTACATGGACACCGGGCTGATCTTCTACCGCAAGGACCTGTTGGAGAAGTACGGCAAGGCGGTGCCGAAGACCTGGGCCGAGCTGACCGAGACCGCCAAGGCGGTGCAGGATGGCGAGCGCAAGGCCGGCGACGCCGACATGTGGGGCTTCGTCTGGCAGGGGAAGTCCTATGAGGGGCTGACCTGCGACGCCATCGAATGGGTCGCCAGCACCGGCGGCGGCACCATCATCGACGCCAAGGGCGACGTCACCATCGACAACCCGAAGGCGGCTCAGGCGCTGGCCCTGGCGCATGGCTGGATCGACACGATCAGCCCGCAGGGCGTGCTGGGCTATGACGAGGAAAGCTCCCGCGCCGTGTTCGAGAGCGGCAAGGCGGTGTTCCTGCGCAACTGGCCCTATGTCTGGGGCACCTCGCAGGCCGCGGGCGGCGCCCTGGTCGGCAAGGTCGGGGTGGCGGCGCTGCCGGTCGGCGCCGCCGGCGAGAAGTCGAGCGGCTGCCTGGGCCCGGCCTATCTCGGCGTGTCGAAATATTCCGAGAACAAGGAGGCGGCGGTCAGCCTGATCCGCTACATGACCGGCGCCGCCGACCAGAAGCGCCGGGCGATCCAGGGCGCCTACAACCCGACCGTCTCTGCCCTGTACGAGGACCCTGAGGTGCTGGCCAAGCTGCCCTTCCTGAAGGACACGCAAGCCGCCTTCGCCGACAGCATCGCCCGCCCTTCCGCCGCCACCGGCGCCAGCTACAACCGGGTGTCGCAGGCCTTCTCCAAGTCGGTGCACGCGGTGCTGACCGGCGACGAGCAGCCCGACGCCGCGGTGGCCGCCCTGGCCAAGGAGCTGGACCGCCTGCGCCAGCGGGCGAAGTGGTGACAAGCCGTTCCTGAGGCCATGCGCGTTTCCCTTTTCTTGTCATTGCCGGGCTTGACCCGGCAATCCAGGGCCACGAAGAACCGCTCTGGCGGCCCCTTGATGCCCGGGTCAAGCCCGGGCATGACAAGAAGGGAACGCGTGAGAGGGACCCGATGACCGGCCGCGTCGCCCGATCGCATCGCCGGGCCGGGTGGCTGTTCCTGGCGCCGACGCTGGCGGCGCTGGCGCTGGTGGCGCTGTGGCCGCTGCTGCGCACCCTGTTCTTCTCGATCACCGACGCCACCCTGGACGATCCGACCAACTACGGCTTCGTCTGGCTCGACAACTTCATCGACGTCGCCCGCGACCCGCAATGGTGGCGGGCGGTCGAGAACACGCTGGTCTTCACCATCGTCTCGGTGGCGCTGGAGACGCTGCTGGGCCTCGCCATCGCCCTGCTGCTGAACGAGACGATCCCTGGCCGCGGCGTGCTGCGCGCCGCCATCCTGGTGCCGTGGTCGATCCCGGTCGTGGTCTCGGCCAAGATCTGGGAATGGCTGCTGCACGACCAGTTCGGCATCATCAACCGCTTGCTGATCGACCTGCATCTGATCGACAAGGGCGTGGCCTGGACCGCCGATCCGTCGCTGGCGCTGGGCGTCGTCATCTTCATCGATGTCTGGATCACCACGCCCTTCATGGTGCTGCTGATCCTGGCCGGGCTGCAGCTGATCCCGGCCGAGATTCATGAGGCGGCGCGGGTCGACGGCGTGTCGTGGTGGAGACGCCTGACCTCGATCACCCTGCCGATGCTGCGGGTGCCGATCGGCGTCGCCGTGCTGTTCCGCACCCTCGACGCGCTGCGCATGTTCGACCTGAGCTACGTCCTCGGCGGCAATGGCGACCCGACCATGACCATGACGATCTATGCCCGCAACCAGCTGGTCAGCTTCCAGGAGCTTGGCTACGGCTCAGCCGCGTCGACCTGGGTGTTCCTGCTGATCGCCTTGATCGCCATCGTCATCATCGGTGCGATCCGGCTGGACCGGACGAGCATCCGATGACCGTCGCGGCCGCCCCAACCCTGGCTCGGACCGCCGCCCGGTACCGCCGGCGCCGGCTGCTGAAGACCATCGGGCTGGGCGTCGCCGTCATCCTGGTGCTGGTCTACACCCTGTTCCCCTACTACTGGGCGATCGTGTCCTCGCTGAAGACCGGGGCGTCGCTGTTCGAGGCGACGCTGCTGCCGGCCTTCGACCTGATCTACTACAAGGCGCTGCTGCACGACCCGGTGTTCCTGGGGTCGATCGTCAACTCGCTGATCGTCGCCGGCTCGGCCACCGGGATCTCGCTGCTGCTCGCCATCGGCGCCGCTTATGCGCTCGGCCGGCTGGACTTCCCGCTGCGGCGGACGGTGCTGCTGGTGATCCTGATGATCTCGATCTTCCCGCAGATCGTGGTGCTGTCCGGGATGTTCGAGCTGGTGCGCTGGTTCGGCCTGTACAACCGAATCGGATCGCTGACCTTCGCCTATCTGATCTTCACCCTGCCCTTCACCGTCTGGGTGCTGACCGGCTTCATCCAGGACATCCCGCGCGAGCTGGAGGAGGCGGCGCTGATGGACGGCGCCAGCCGCGGCCGTGTGCTGGTCAGCGTGCTGCTGCCGCTGATGGGCCCGGCCCTGGCCTCGACCGGCCTGCTGGCCTTCATCCAGGCCTGGAACGAGTTCCTGTTCGCTTTGACCTTCATCCTGTCGGACGAGAACCGCACCGTGCCGGTGGCGATCGCCACCATCTCCGGCGGCAGCCGCTACGAATACCCCTTCGGCCCGATCATGGCGGCCTCGGTGGTGGTGACCCTGCCGCTGATCGTCCTGGTGCTGGTGTTCCAGCGCAAGATCGTCGCCGGCCTGACCGCGGGGGCGATCAAGGGTTAGGGAGCGCGCCTAGACCGCCCGGGCGAGGAGCGCCGGAGCAGCCTCCGCCGATTCCACGATCAGCCGGCCGAGCTCGCGGGCGCAGGGCAAGGTGGTGCCGGGCCGCCAGATCAGGGCGAACTCCACCTCCGGCAGCGGCGGCAGGCCGTGGCGGCCATCGAGGATCTTCATCCCCGGCTCGATCTCGTCGCGGGCGATCATCGAGACGGCCAGCCCCGCCAGCACCGCCGCCCGCAGCCCGTGCTGGTTGCCCGAGGTGAAGCCGACATGCCATTCGACATCCGACGCGCTGATGGCGTCGACGGCGATGGCGCGGCACGGACAGGGCGGCGGGGCGAGGGCGAGCGGCAGCGATGTCCCCGGCGTCCAGTCGAAGCCCTCGGCCGCGGCCCAGACGAATTGCGTCCGCCGCAGCACCGTACCGCCGGTTTCGCCCGGCAGGGACATCACCACGGCGAGGTCGAGCTCGCCGGCCTCGACCTTGGCCCGCAGGTCGAGGCAGACGCTGACCGCCACTTCGAGCCGCACCTGTGGGTAATCACGGGCATAGCGGCGCAGCAGCACTGGCAACCGGTCGCCTAAAAAATTCTCCGGCACGCCGAAGCGGACGACGCCGGAGACCGATGAGGGCAGGAAGCGCCGGGTCAGCATGTCCTGCGCCTGCAGGATCTGCTCGGCATGGCGCAGGAACTCCTGGCCGTCCTCGGTCAGCAGCAGCTTGCGCGTGGTCCGGAGCAGCAGCGGCCGGCCCACCTGCTCCTCCAGCCGCCGGATCTGGTGGCTGACCGCCGACTGGGTCAGGTGCAGCCGTTCGGCCGCACGGGTGAAGCCGCCGGACTCATGAACGGCAACGAAGGCACGCAGCAGGGCGGGGTCGAAGTCCATAGGCCCAATATATGATGGCGGAAAATGGACGCCACAAAATTAAATCATTTCCATCATGAAAGCGGATTGGCCAGAGTCAGGCAGCCCGATCGAGCACCCCACCGACTCCCGCCGCGCCGCGGTCCGCGCAAGCCTTGCGCGGCGGCGCGGCCTGTCGCTTCGAAAGAAGGATCATGGCTCTTTCACCATCTGCCCGGAACCTGGCCGCGCTGGTCGGCGTCTGCCTGGCGTCGCTGATGTTCGGCCTCGAGATCTCCAGCGTGCCGGTGATCCTGCCGACGCTGGAAACGGCGCTGCCCGCCGATTTCCGCGGGCTGCAATGGATCATGAACGCCTACACCATCGCCTGCACCACGGTTCTGATGGCCACCGGCACCCTGGCCGACCGCTATGGCCGCAAGCGCGTCTTCACCGTCACCACCGTCGCCTTCGGCGCCACCTCGCTGATGTGCGGCCTGGCCGACGACGTGTCGTTGCTGATCGCCGTCCGCTTCCTGCAGGGCTTGGCCGGCGGCGCCATGTTCACCTGCGTGATCGCGATCATCTCGCACCAGTTCCAGGACGAGCGCGAGCGCGGCCGCGCCTTCACCGCCTGGGGCGTGATCAGCGGCATCGGCCTCGGCTTCGGCCCGATCATCGGCGGGCTGATCGCCAACTGGGCGAGCTGGCACTGGGTGTTCCTGATTCATGTGCCGCTGACCGTGCTGGCGCTGATCCCGGCCCTGATCGGCATCCGCGAATCGCGCGACCCGCACGCCCAGAGGCTGGACGTCGCCGGCATCGTCACCCTGACGCTGGCGGTGTTCGGCCTGGCCTTCCTGATCACCCAGGGGGCAGAGCTGGACCGCGCGACCGCGATCGGCCTGGCGGTCCTGACCGTCGCCGCCTCCGCCGGCTTCGTGGTGGCGGAGCGGGTCAACCCGCATCCGATGTTCGACTTCTCGGTGTTCCGGATCCGCCGGTTCAGCGGCGCGATCATCGGCTGCATCGGCATGAACTGGTGCTATTGGCCGTTCATGATCTACCTGCCGATCTACTTCCAGGGCGGGCTGGGCCTCGACAGCCGGACGGTCGGGTTCCTGCTGCTGGCCTACACCATCCCGTTCCTGGTGATGCCGCCGCTGGCCGACCGGCTGCTGCAGCGCGGCGGCCCGCGCCTGGTGATCCCGCTCGGCATGGCGGTGATGGGGACGGGCTTCCTGCTGATGCGGCTGGGCGCTGGGGTCGAGCACGCCGGCTGGCTGACGGTGCTGCCCGGTGCGCTGCTGGCCGGGATCGGGCTCGGCCTGACCAACACGTCGGTGACCAACACCACCACCGGCTCGGTCCCGGCCAACCGGGCAGGCATGGCGTCGGGCATCGACATCAGCGCCCGGCTGATCACGCTGGCGATCAACATCGCGGTGATGGGGCTGATCCTGGTTGAGGGCATCCGCTGGTCCCTGCCGGACGCCCTGTCCGGCGCCTTCGGCGCGGCGCAGATTCAGGCGCTGGCCGCGTCCGTCGCCGCCGGCAACCTCGCCGCGCTGCCGCAGACCTATCCGGCACTGGCGACGCTGGATCCTTCGGGGGTGGCCGTCCACACGGCGCTGGTCGAGGGTTTCGGCTGGGTCATGCTCTACGGCGGCGTCGGCGCCTGGGTGCTGGCCGTGGTTAGCTTCGCGATCTTCGGCCCGGGCCGGACCGTTGCGGTGCAGGCCGGCCGGTCGGCGGCCTGCGCCGTGGCGGATTAGCCCAACCTTCCGTCGCGCAGTGCCGCGAGCAGACCGTCGCAGCCGGCCTCGACCAGGTCCAGCACATGCTCGAAATCGGCGCTGCCACCGTAATAAGGGTCGGGCACGTCCCGGCCCTGCAGCCCCGGCGCGTGGTCGAGGAACAGGCCGATCCGGCCGGGGCCGGCGACGGCCAGGCGCCGCATCCGGTCGAGATGGCCGCGATCCATCGCCAGCAGCAGGTCGAAGCGGCGGAAATCCGCCCGCTCCAGCTTGCGGGCGCGCAGCGGCAGCAGGTCGTAGCCTCGCGCAGCGGCGGCCCGGATCGCCGGGGCGTGCGGCGGTTCGCCGGCATGGAAGCCCTGGGTGCCGGCGCTATCGACCGCGTGATCGAGCCCCGCGGCAGCGAGCCTGGCCCGCATCACCGCCTCGGCGGTCGGCGAGCGGCAGATGTTGCCGGTGCAGACGAACAGGATGCGCATGCCGCCTGGATAGTCGGGACGCACCCAGGCGGCAAGGCGTCCGATGGTTCAGAGAGCGACGTCCTTCATCCCCTCTTCGCTGTAGCGCGCGCCGGCGATGGCGTCGGGTGCAAACAGGGCGTCCAGCGCCGCCACCTGTTCCGCCGTCAGCCGGATCGATGCGGCCGCCGCATTCTCGGCCAGATAGGCGCGGCGTTTGGTGCCCGGGATCGGCACGATATTGTCCTGCCTGGCCAGCAGCCAGGCCAGCGCCACCTGGGCCGGCTTGGCGCCCAGATCCGAGGCGAAGTCGCCCAGCGCCTCGGCCAGGCGCCGGTTCTGCGCCAGCGCGTCTTCAGCGAAGCGCGGATTGACGCGGCGGTAATCGTCCGCAGCCAGAGACGAGGTGTCGGTCACCGCACCGGCCAGGAAGGCGCGGCCGAGCGGCGAATAGGGGACAAAAGTGGCCCCCAGTTCGCGGCAGGCCTCGAGCACCCCGTTCCGCTCCGGATCGCGGGTCCACAGCGAATACTCGCTCTGCACCGCCGCGATCGGATGCACCGCATGGGCCCGGCGCAAAGTCTCGGCCGACACCTCGGACAAGCCGATCTGCCGSACCTTGCCGGCCTGCACCAGCCCSGCCATGGCGCCGACCGACTCCTCGACCGGCACGTCGGGGTTGCGGCGGTGCATGTAGTAGAGGTCGATGATTTCGGTGCCGAGGCGCCGCAGCGAGGCCTCGGCCGCGGCCCGGATATAGGCCGGCGAGTTGTCGACCCGCCGCCCGGCGACGCCGGGCTCCCGCACGATGCCGAATTTGGTGGCCAGCACCACCTGGTCGCGCCGGCCCTTGAGGAAGCGGCCGACCAACTCCTCATTATGGCCAGAGCCGTACATGTCGGCGGTGTCGAGGAAGTCGATGCCATGCTCCAGCGCCGCGGCGAGGGTGTCGAGCGACTGCGCATCGTCGCGCGGGCCGTAGAATTCGGACATGCCCATGCAGCCGAGGCCGATGGCGGAGACGGTGGTGCCGTCCTGGCCGAGAGAGCGTCTGTCCATGGTCTTCTCCTTGGCTTCCGAAGCCGCCGGTCGCGCGGACCGCTGCGGCACGCCAGGAGAATGGGGGTTGGGAGATCATGCGATAAGCCGTAGATATGCGCACGAGCTGATGAATCGGGTTCAGCAATGCTTCGCCCCGACCTCCCCGATCTGGCCGCGTTCGCCGCGGTGGCGCGGCATCGCAGCTTCCGCAAGGCGGCGATCGAGCTGGCCCTGTCGGCCTCCGCCCTCAGCCATGCCATCCGGGGGCTGGAGGAGCGGTTGGGCGTACGCCTCTTGAACCGCACCACCCGCAGCGTCACCCCGACCGAGGCGGGCGAGCGGCTGCTGGCAAGACTGGAGCCCGCCTTCCGCGACATCGAAGGCGCCGTCGGGGAGATCGACCAGTTCCGGCACCAGCCCGCCGGCTCGCTGAAGATCACCGCCTCGATTCCGGCGGCGGAGCTGATCCTGGCGCCGATGGTGGCGCGGTTCCTAGAGACCTATTCCGAGATCCGGCTGGAGGTCGCCGTCACCAGCGCCCTGATCGACATCGTCGCCGGCGGCTTCGATGCCGGCGTCCGCCTGGGCGAGCAGTTGGAGCGCGACATGGTGGCGGTGCGCTTCGGCGGCGAGCAGCGGCTGGTCCTGGTCGCCGCCCCCTCCTATCTGGCGCGGCGGCCGCGGCCGGAGACGCCGCGCGACCTGACCGAGCATGCCTGCCTCGGCTACCGCTTTCCGAGCGGCGTGGTCTATGCGTGGGAGTTCGAGAAGGACGGCCGGGAGCTGACGGTCAGCCCGAACGGGCCGCTGATCGTCAACAACGACCAGCGGCTCCTGATCCGCTCGGCGCTGGACGGCACCGGCTTGGCCTATGTGTTCGAGGGGATGGTCACGGCCGAGCTGGCGGAGGGGCGGCTGGTCCCGCTGCTGCAGGACTGGTCGCCGCCCTTTCCGGGCTTCTTCCTGTACTATCCGCGCCAGCGCCAGATGCCTGCGACGCTGCGCGCCTTCGTCGATTTCGTTCGCGCCGACAACCTGACCGTCAGCCGTTCACCGGAATGACCGACCCCTGGTAACGCTCGCGGATGAACTTCGCGACCGCCGGCGAGGTCAGGATTTCGGCCAGCCGCTTGATCCGCGGATCGTCCGCCAGCTTCGGCGTGGTCACCAGGATGTTGGCATAGGGGTTGTTCTCGGCCTTCTCCAGCCCCAGCGCGTCCTTCGCCGGGGTGAGGCCGGCCTCGAGCGCGTAATTGCCGTTGATCACCGCCAGGTCGACGTCGTCCAGGGCCCGCGGCAGCAGCGCCGATTCGACCTCCAGCACCTTCAGGTGCTTCGGATTCTCGGCGATGTCGTTCGGCGTCGCCAGCTGCTTGTCCGGCTCGGCGAAGCCATCCTTCAGCCGAATCAGCTTCTGGTCCTGCAGCAGGTAGAGGGCGCGGCTGAGATTGGTGACGTTGTTCGGCACCGCCACGGTGCCGCCGTCCTGCACCTCGGCGAAGCTCTTCACCTTGCGCGAATAGACGCCCAGCGGCTCGATATGCACGGTGGCGGCGACGGCGAAGGTCTGGCCCAGCGCCTGCTCCTGCGAGCGCAGATAGGGCAGGTGCTGGAAGTAGTTGGCGTCGACATCGCCATGCGCCAGCAGCTCGTTCGGGTTCACCGCGGTCGACAGCTCGACGATGTCGAGCTTCAGGTCGGGCGCCTGGCTCTGCACGAAGGCCAGGATTTCGGCATGCGGCACGGCGTCGGCCGCGACCTTCAGCGGCGCGTCCTGCGCCAAAGCGGCGCCGGCGAAGGYGAAGGGCAAGGCGGCAGCGATCGCCGCCCGCGCCAGGCGGGCGGTCAAGATACGGATCATGATGGACCTGTGGGTTAGGTGGCGCGGCGTGTTCAGGCGGTGGCGGCTTGGGCCGCCAGGACGTCGGCGTAATGGCGCTGCGCCACGTCGGGGTGCGAGCGCAGCCGGCCCTTCAGGTAGTTCGGGCCGACATCGTGGAACAGCGGGTTCTGCGGGTCGCTGGCCGGGCCGCGCGCCTCCGCCGCCAGGGCCGGCGGCAGGTCGAGCAGCGGCACCGTGGCGTCGAGCCGGGCGCCGAGGAAGAAGGCGACCGACAGCCGGTCGGTGCCGGCCGGCGGCGTGATCACTCGGTGCACCGTGGCGCGGAGATAGCCGTTGGTCGCCAGCTCCAGCAGCTCGCCGATATTGACCACGAAGGTGCCGGGCACCGGCTCGGCGTCGATCCAGCGCCCGTCCTCGCCCTCGACCTGCAGGCCGCGCTGGGTGTCCTGCAGCAGCAGGGTCAGGAACCCCGAATCCTTGTGCGCGCCGACGCCCTGGCTGCTGCCGGTGGCCTCGCGGCCGGGGTAGCGGATGATCTTGATGTGCTGGTTCGGCGTGTCGCCATAGATCGGCTCCAGCGCGCCCTCGGGCTGCCCGAGCGACGCGGCGAAGGCCCCGAGCAGGCGGATCGCCACCCGGGTCAGCTCCGCCTGCCAGCGCAGCAGCGTGGTCTTCAGCTCCGGCTGTGCCGCCGGCCACTGATTCGGGCCCTGCAGCCGCAGCCAGGGCGGCACGCCCGGCCCCTGCGGAATCACCGCCCGCTCGGCCCCGATGTCGAACTGCTCGCGCCAGTCCGGCTCGCCGCGAGTCCGCTCCCACGCCGCCCGGGTATAGCCGCGGAAGTGCGGCGAATGCACCATCTCGATCGCCAGCTTGTCGGCCTCCGGCAGCGCAAAGAAGCGGCGCGCCTCGACCTTTACCTGCGCCACCAGCGATTCCGGCACGCCATGCCCGCTGAGATAGAAGAAGCCGACGTCCCGCGCCGCCGCACGCAGTTGGTCCAGGAAGTCCTGACGCGCCGCTTGGCCGGCATCGAGCCGGGACAGGTCGAGCAGCGGCAAGGCGAGGGTGGCGGTGGTCATGGCAGCCTCGGGCAAAAAAGAACGGCGCGCGATCGCGCGCGACCTGATAATTCACATATCTTTGTTGCGTCTAGATTTATATAACAATTTTTCAATGCTGTTATTGGCTCGTCGGATCAGGCGGAGGCTGCGCCTCTCCGGCAGGTCCGGGGGCGGCATCGGCCGGAGGCTCTCATAGGCCAGCCGCACCGCGGCGGCGCCATGGGTTCGTTCCAGCCGCCGGACGGTGAAATGGGCCCGCGCCAGACGCCGGAAATGCTCCAGGAAGGTCAGGTTGACCGCGGCGCCGGCGGCCGCGCCCAGCACCGGGGCCGCCTGGGCCGACAGCTTCAGCAGCACCGTCCCGCTGAACCGGGCGGCGACCGCGGCGACCAGCCGCGGCACCACCTTGGCGGCCGCGTCCGGCACCACCCGGGCCAGCGCGATCCGGGTGGCGAGATAGCCGGTCTCGACCGCATCATCGGCCGGGTCGGGCCGGCCCATGGCGAAGACCTTCAGGCATTCGATCGCGGTCTCCGGCGCCGCCGGGTCCTCCCCCGCCGCCTTCGCCTCGGCCGCGATCTGGCGCAGCAGCAGAGCCGTGGAGACCGGCAGCTCCGCCAGCGTGCTCGGCAGGCCGAAGCTGCCGCCCGCGGCGCCGCTGGCAGCGGCCAGGCCGCGATGCAGCCAGGTCTCCCGCCGGCGCCGCACCCGGCGGCCGCTGCGCAGCGCCGCCCTCAGAGCGACGGCGAGGGCGCGGCGGATGGCGCCGTCCAGCACGGATTGCACCTCGGCCGGCAGGTTGCGCTTCAGCGCTTCGACCGGCGTCCCCGCCAAGGCCGACAGACGGGCCACCAGCGACTCATGGTCGAGCACCGCCTTCGCCGCGGCCAGCTCGGCCATGGCGCCCGGCGGCAGGAACAGCGGGACGGGCAGTGCCGCAGCGTCGGTCATACCCAAGACATTGGGGGTCGCGGCGCGTCGACAAGGGCCGTTGAGCCATGGCGCCTCCGCCATCATCATCCCCATATGCAGCGAATCGAGCCCGGCGATCCGATCGTGATCCTGACCGGGGCCGGCATCTCGAAGGAGAGCGGCCTCGACACCTTCCGCGACGCCGGCGGGGTGTGGACCCGCGTACGGCTCGAGGATGTGGCCACGCCCGAGGCGTTCGAGCGCGACCCGGACCGGGTGCACGGCTTCTACAACGCGCGCCGCCGCACCCTGGCCGACCCGGCGGTGCAGCCCAATGCGGCGCATGCGGCGCTGGCCCGGCTGGAGCGCGACTGGCCGGGCCCGGTGCTGCTGGTCACCCAGAATGTCGACGATCTGCACGAGCGCGGCGGCAGCCGCCGGCTGATCCACATGCATGGCCAGCTGAACCGCGCCCGCTGCCTGTCCTGCGGCGCCGGCCACGCCTGGCCCGGCGACCTGGCGGTCGACACCCCCTGCCCCGGCTGCGGCGAGGCCGGCGGCATGCGGCCCGATGTGGTCTGGTTCGGTGAGATGCCGCTGGCGATGGAGGAGATCGAGGCGGCGCTGGCCGGCTGCCGGCTGTTCGTGTCGATCGGCACCTCCGGCACCGTCTACCCGGCCGCCGCCTTCGTCCACCAGGCGCTGGACGCCGGGGCCCTGACGGTCGAGCTGAACCTGGAGCCGGGCGAGGCCTCCGGACTGTTCCACATCCGCCGCCAGGACCCGGCGACGCGGCTGGTGCCGGAGCTGGTCGAGGCGCTGCTGGCGGGCGAGTTCCCGAAGCGCTGACGGACACCGCGCCGTCACCAAAACTTCATCGCGCCGTCACCCGGCCATCGCCGAGCCGGCGGAGGATCCCGCGTCCGCTCCAGCCAGGATCCTGCCATGACCAAGCGCCTCCGCGCCCGGCGCCGCCTCGCCGGCCTGCCCGCCGGCCGCTATGCCACGACCGACAAGGGCCGGGTCGTCCGGCGCACCGCCGCGGTCGAGGCGCCGCCGCTGTCCGCCCTGRTGCGGGCCAGCCTGTCGCGCCGCGGCCTGCTGTTCGGCTCCGCGGCCGCGGTCGCCGCCCTGGCCCTGCCCGGCGGGCGCGCCGAAGCGGCCGAAAGCACCGCGAGCTTCCCCGAGCTGGCACGGGTGATGGACGACCGCGACCACATCGCCGCGGGCTACGACCGCAAGGTTCTGATCCGCTGGGGCGACAAGCTGCTGCCGGACGCGCCGGAATTCGACCCCGCCGCCATGACCGCGGCGGCGGCGGAGCGGCAGTTCGGCATGAACAACGACCTGCTGGTCTATTTGCCGCTGCCGATCGGGTCGGGGGGGGCCGACCACGGGCTGCTGTTCGTCAACCACGAGTACCCGAACCCGCAGCTGATGTGGCCCGGCCTGACCGAGGACGACGCTGGCGGCAAGCTGACCGAGGCCCAGGTGGCGGTCACCATGGCCGCGATCGGATGCTCGGTGATCGAGGTGCGGGACGACGGCGCGGGCTGGCAGGTGGTGCCCGGCAGCCGCTACGCCCGCCGGATCACGCCGGCGACACCGATTCGCATCTCCGGCCCCGCCGCGAGGCATCCGCTGATGCGCACCGCCGCGGACCCGGAGGGGCGCACGGTCCTGGGCACCTTCGACAACTGCAATGGCGGCATGACGCCCTGGGGCACCGTGCTGTCCTGCGAGGAGGGCTTCGACGGCTGGTTCGGCGGCGACCCGGCCAAGAGCGAGCATGCGGCGCTGCTGGCCCGCTACGGCGCCGACGAGGCCGAGGACGGCTATGGCTGGGGCCGGTTCCATGACCGCTTCCACTATGAGCGCGAGCCGAACGAGGCACACCGCTTCGACTGGGTGGTGGAGATCGACCCCTACGACCCCGGGGCGCAGCCGGTGAAGCGCACCGCGCTGGGCCGCATGGCGCATGAGAATGCCGGCTGCGTCGTCGCGCCGGACGGCCGCGTGGTGGTCTACATGGCCGACGACCACGACTTCGACTACCTGTACAAATTCGTCACCGCCAAGCCCTGGAACCCGCAGGACCGCGCCGCCAACCGCGACCTGCTGGACGAGGGCACGCTGTATGTCGCCCGGTTCAACCCCGACCACACGCTGGACTGGCTGCCGCTGGTGCAGGGTGAGGGCAAGCTGACCGCCGAGAACGGCTTCGCCAGCCAGGGCGACGTGGCCATCAAGACCCGCCTGGCCGCCGACCTGGCCGGGGCCACGCCGATGGATTCGCCGGAGGGCTTCACCGTCAACCCGGTCACCGGGAAGATCTACGTCGCCCTGACCGAGAACGAGGATAGCGAGGTGGGGCAGATCAACGTGGCCAACCCGCGGGCGCCGAATCCCGAGGGCCATGTGCTGGAGCTGGTGCCGCCCGAGGCCTCCGGCCGGGTCGACCATGCCGCGGCCCGCTACGGCTGGGACATCTTCATCCTGTGCGGCGACCCGGCGAAGCCCGAGGCCCAGGCGCGCTACCACCCCGACACCTCGGCCAATGGCTGGTTCACCGACCCCGACAACATCGCCTTCGACCCGGCCGGGCGGATGTATGTCTGCACCGACGGCCCGCCGGACGCCGGCTTCAACGACGCGCTCTACGTCCTCGACACCGAGGGGCCGGGCCGGGCGCTGCCGAAGCTGTTCTATTCGCCGCCGCGAGGATCGGAGTGCAGCAGCCCCTGCTTCACCCCGGATGGCCGCACGATGTTCCTGTCGGTGCAGCATCCGGGCGAGGATTCCGAGACGCTGGACGCCGTGACCACGCGCTGGCCGGATTTTCGCGACGGCATGCCGCCCCGGCCCTCGGTGGTCGTGATCCGGCGCACCGACGGCGGCCCGATCGGCAGCTGATGCTGATCGAGGCCGGCCCTGCGGCCGGCGCATCCGTGACCGGACATCGCGGGCGCTTGGCCGCCGCCCGCGACTGGCCTAGACCAGATGCATGGCAATTGCGGCGACGGACGATCTGACGGCGGTGGTGGCGGCAGCGCGGGCCTGCCGGATCTGCGCCGGCCGGTGGCCGCATGCGCCGCGCCCGGTGCTGCGCGCGACAACGACCGCCCGGCTGCTGATCATCGGCCAGGCGCCCGGAGCACGGGTGCAGGCCTCCGGCCTGTCCTGGACCGACGCCAGCGGCGACCGGCTGCGGCAATGGCTGGGCCTGGGCCGCGACGCTTTCTACGACGAGGACCGGGTGGCGCTGGTGTCGATGGGCTTCTGCTTTCCCGGCACCAACCCGAAGGGTGGCGACTACCCGCCGCCACGGATCTGCGCCGACACCTGGCATCCCCGGCTGCGGCCGCTGCTGCAGGGGATTCGGCTGACCCTGCTGGTGGGCGGCCTGGCCCAGGCCTATTACCTCGGCCCGCGGCGGCAGCCGAGCGTGGCGCAGACGGTCGCCGCCTGGCGCGATTACCTGCCCGATTTCATTCCCCTCCCCCATCCGAGCTGGCGCAACACCGGCTGGCTGAAGCGCAACCCGTGGTTCGAGGCGGACCTTCTACCGGTGCTGCGGGTCAGAACCGCCGGCGCGCTGGCGGGCGACGCCTGATGGCCGCCCCACCCCCGTCGCCGCAGGACCAGCCCATGTCTGTCGACCCCGCCCATGGGCGTAACGGCAACGAGCATTTCCCGGAGATGCCGCTGCCGCAGGATCCGAAGACAGTCTTCCTCGGCATCCTGTGCCTGCTGGCGCTGACGGCTGCGCTGTATGTCGCGCGAGACATCGTCCTGCCGGTCGTGCTGGCCGTGGTGCTGAAGCTGCTGCTGCAGCCGCTGGTCCGGCTGCTGGAAAGGGCCCAGATCCCGCGCGCGATCGGTGCCATCGCCGCCATCCTGCTGCTGCTGGCGATCTTCGCCGGCGTCGGCGCGCTGCTGACCAGCCCGGCGGCCGAATGGGCCGGCAACCTGTCGGATGAATGGTCGGCGCTGCAGGCCAAGTTCGCCGTCATCGTCGACCCGCTGCACCAGCTTCAGGAACGGCTGGAGCAGATGGGGCTACATTTCGGCGGCGTCGGCACGCTGCTGGAGCACCCGACCGACATCGTCACCGCCGTCTTCGCCGGCACCAGCACCGTCGCCTCGCACCTGTTCGAGACGCTGCTGATCCTGTTCTACCTGCTGGTGTTCGGCGACATCTTCCTGCGCCGCTTCGTCGAGATCCTGCCCAATTTCATGGAGAAGCGCGAGGCGGTGTCGATCTCGCTGCAGATCGAGCGCGACCTGTCCGCCTATCTCCTGACCGTCACCGTGATCAACGCCGTGGTCGGCGTCGCCACGGGGCTGGTGATGTGGGCCTGCGGCATCCCGGCGCCGGTGCTGTGGGGCGCGGTCGCCTTCTGCCTGAACTTCGTGCCGATCCTGGGCCCGTTCTTCGGCGTCGCGCTGTTCCTGGCGGTCGGGCTGGTGGCCGACGGCCCGACCTGGATCGCCGCCCTGCCCGCCGCGCTGTATCTCGGCATCCATGTCGCCGAGGGCGAATGGATCACGCCGATGGTGCTGGCCCGGCGCTTCACCATCAACCCGGTGGCGGTGATCCTGGCCCTGATCTTCTGGTACTGGATGTGGGGCGTCCCCGGCGCCATCCTGGCCGTGCCGATGCTGGCCATCACCAAGATCGTGTGCGACCGCCTGCGCCCCCTGCGCGCCCTCGGCCACCTGCTGGAGGGATAGCGCCTCAGCCCTCCCGGTCCGCCTCCTGCTCCAGCGCCTCCATGTCGTCGTCGGAGAAGCCGAAATGGTGGCCGATCTCGTGGATCAGCACATGGCGGACGACATGGCCAAGATCCTCGCCGGTCTCGCACCAGTAATCGAGGATCGGCCGGCGGTAGAGGAAGATCATGTCCGGCCGGGTCGCGATCGCGAAGGTCTTCTGTCCGAATGGCGTGCCGGTGTAGAGGCCGAGCAGGTCGAACGGACTCTCCAGCCCCATCTCGTCCAGCGTCTCGTCGTCCGGGAAGTCAACCACCTGGATGGCGACGCCGCGGACCATGGCGCGCAGCCGCGCCGGGATTCGTTCGAACCCATCCTCCGCCAGCTCGATCAGGTCGTCGGTCGACGGCGGCTCGGTGAAGCCTGACTTCGGGACGCTGCTCATCGCGGCGCCAGGCGTACGGCGCCGTCGAGCCGGATCACCGATCCGTTCAGCATCTCGTTGGCGGCGATGTGCAGCACCAGCTGGGCGAACTCCTCCGGCCGGCCCAGGCGCTGCGGGAACAGGGTGGTGGCGATCAGGCTGTCCTGGACCTGCTGCGGCATCGCCTCGATCATCGGCGTGCCGATCAGCCCCGGCGCCACGGTCATAACACGGATACCGCTCTTCGCCAGGTCCCGCGCCGCCGGCAGGGTCAGCCCGACCACCCCGCCCTTGGAGGCGGAATAGGCGACCTGGCCGACCTGCCCCTCATAGGCCGCGACCGAGGCGGTGGCGACGAACAGGCCGCGCTCGCCCGAGGCGCTGGCGGCCTCTGGCAGCGGCTCCTCCGCCGCCATAGCGGCAGCAGTGAGGCGCAGCAGATGGAAGGTGCCGAGGAGATTGACCCGGATCACCCGCTCGAACAGCACCGGGTCGTGCGGGCCGTCGCGGCCGACCAGCCGGGCGCCCGGGGCGATGCCGGCGCAGGCCACGGCGATCCGCGCCGTGCCATGTGCTGCCCGCGCCTGCGCCAGCGCCGCGGCCACGGATTCGCCGTCGCCGACGTCGCAGGCCACGGCCAAGCCGCCGATCTCGCTCGCCGCCGCCTCGGCCGCATCGCGGTTGAGGTCGAGCAGCGCCACCCTGGCGCCCGCCGCGGCCAGGGCCCGGGCGGTCGCCGCCCCCATGCCCGACCCCGCCCCGGTGACCACCGCCGCCAGACCTTCGACCTTCATCTCGTCCTCCACCCGAATATCCAGCTTCTGGGTAGCAGATCGCCGGGCGGGTTGCGACCGGGCCGAACGCCGCTATGCTCGGCGGATCGACGAGGGAGGAAAGCCATGCAGTTCCTGGTGACCGCGAAGGACGGCGACGACGCCGAAGCCCCGGCCCGGCGCCTGGCGGCGCGCGAGCAACACCTGATCGGCGCCCGCCGGATGGCCGAGGAGGGTGTGATCATCGCCGGCGGCGCCGTCCTGGACGACGAGGGCCGGATGATCGGCTCCAGCGTCATCTACGAGGTGCCGGACCGGGCGGCGCTGGACGCCATCATCGCCGCCGACCCCTATGTCACCGGCGGGGTGTGGCAGCTGATCGACATCCGGCCGTTCCGGCTGGCCGTCCGCTCGAAGGGCTGACGCCCGCACGGCCAAACCCGGGTTCTTCGGAGATGCGTCACGGATGCCGTGCCGCGAGCGAGTGGATTCATGTCATCGCAGTGCGAAGATCACTATATGCTGATAGCATTGAGGGGCTTTTATCATGCTGCACCTGCCTCGAGAGACTGAACAGCTCGCCCGCCTGATGGCCGTCCGAAGCGGCCGGAAGCCCGAGGATGTCATCCGCGCCGCTCTCGAGCGCGAGGCGCGGGCGCTTGGCGTTGTCCCGGTCCAAAGTCCACTTCCGGTCGATATGGAGAAGGTCAACGCGATTACGCGCCGTGCCACAAACCGGCCCCTTCTGGACCCACGCAGCGCCAGCGAGATTCTGGACGAAGCGTGGAGCGACGCGTCGTGATCGTTGCTGATTCCTCGGCCCTCATTGCTATCCTCGAGGAAGAGCCGGAGCATCTTGCCTTCAAGGAAGCCCTGCGTGCGGCCGATCGCCGGGCGATTTCGGCCGTGTCGGTTTACGAGACCCGGATCGTGATCTTGCGACGCCGAGGCCCGGACGGCCTCAAGGACGTGGCCGAACTGGTGGATGCGTTCGGCTTCGAGGTCGTGCCGTTCGACGCAGCGCAGGCGGAGGTCGCCAGCGAAGCGTATGCGCGATACGGCAAATCGTTCGACGCGCGCGCCAGGCTCAATATGGGCGACTGCGCAACATATGCGCTCGCTAAAAGCATGGCCGCTCCACTGCTGTTCAAAGGTGACGACTTCACCCACACGGACGCCAGGATGTGGCGCTGACGCCCCTTACCGAGCGACAGCCGTCCTGACGAGGAGCCGGAACGCCGCCAGCGCGCCGAACGCCGTCAGCAGCACCGCGGCCGCCATCGGCAGGGCGTCGGTGCCGGTGGCGTGGCCGATGGCGATGCCGACCAGGGCGGCCAGCGTCATCTGCAGGAAGCCCATCAGCGCCGAGGCGGTGCCGGCCATGGCCGGGAACGGCGCGATCGCCCCGGCGATGGCGTTGGGCAGCGTCAGGCCGACGCCGATCATCACCACGAAAAACGGGCCGACTACGGCCCAGACGGTGAACACACCGGCTGCGGCCAGCCCGGCCATCACGGCGCCGCCGGCCAGCATCACCAAGGTCCCGGCCGCGATCATCCGGTCGATGCCGAGCCGGAGCGTCAGGCGGCCGGAGCCGAAGGTGCCGCAGATGTAGCCGACGCAGACGATGCCGAAACAGGCGCCGTAGACCGGCGGCGACAGACCCAGCATGCCCGACAGCACGAAGGACGAGCCGGAGATGAAGGCGAAGATCGCGCTGTAGCTGCAGGCGACGATCGCGACATAGCCGAGATAGCGGCGATGGCGCAGCAGGCTGGCGTAGTTGCGGACCAGCCGGGCCGGGCTGGTGGCCAACGGATCGCGGTGGCGGTTGCTTTCGCCGAGCAGGCCGAGCACCGAGGCCAGCATCAGCACGCCGAAGCCGACCAGCAGCCAGAAGGTCGCCTGCCAGCCGAATTCCTGCTGCAGCACACCGCCGATGATCGGCCCGATGGCCGGCGCCAGGGCCATTGCCATCGACATGTAGGCGAGGATGCGGGCCGATCGTTCGGGCCCGTACAGGTCGCGCACCACGGCGCGGCCCAGCACCGGGCCGCAGCAGGCGCCGAGCGCCTGCAGGAACCGGCACAGGATCAGCATCTCGATCGAGGTCGCCAGCGCGCAGGCGATGCTGGCGGCGGTGAAGATCGTCACCCCGGCCAGAATCGCCGGGCGCCGGCCGATGCGGTCGGAAACCGGGCCGTAGACCAACTGCGCCACGGCGAAGCCGACCAGGAACACGCTGAGCGTCAGTTGCACCGTGGCGACGTCGGTGTCGAAGGCGGTGACCAGCGACGGCAGCGACGGCAGGTAGACATCCGTCGACATCGGCCCGAAGCCGGTCAGCAATGTCAGCACCACGGCGATGATCGCCGAGGGCTGGAGGCCTCCCGCAACCCGGTCAGCCATAGAGATGCAGATCCTGTCCCTTGGCCTTCAGCCAGGCGCGGCAGCGGTCGGGATCCGGATGCAGCCGGTCGACCACCGCCCAGAAGCGCGCGGAATGGTTCATCTCGACCAGATGAGCGACCTCATGCGCCACCACGTAGTCGAGCACGGATTCGGGCGCCAGCACCAGGCGCCAGGAATAGCTGATCCGCCCGCTGGAGGCGCAGCTGCCCCAGCGGCTGCGGGTATCGCGCACGGTCACCGCGGCGACGGTGACGCCGAGCTTCAGCGCCGTCGCCCGGCTGCGGACCAGGAGCTGGCGCCGCGCCTCCGCCCGCAGCCAGGTGGCGAGGCGGGCGCCGACATGCTCGGCGGGGCCGCCGACCCTGAGCTCGCCATCGGCACAGCGGACGCCCCGGCCCGCCGCCGGGTCATGCGCGATCCGGTGCGGCACCCCGAGGATCGGGATCTCGGCGCCGGGCAGGAACGGCGTCCGGCCCGGCATGGCGGCGCGGCGGCGGCGCACCCACTCGGCATGGCGGTTGACGAAATCGGCGATCACCTGCGCCGGCACCCTCAACGGCGCCACCACCACGACCTCGCCCGACGCCGGGTCGAGCTTGAGCGAGAGGCGCCTCGCCCGGGCATTGCGGCGCAGCGCCACCGGGCGGTCGAGGCCGATGACGGCGAGAAGGGCGGGCGACGCCTCGGGACGGGTCCGGCTGGGCATGGCCGGACCATAGCCGGACCCGGCCGGAAGGGGAATCCGGCTGTGCGATGCCTGGATTCCCCGTCGCCGAGGCGGAGCCCTCCTAGAGCACGAAGTCGGCCGCCGCGGCTGTCGCGCCATTGGCCAGCACGACGCGGAAATCGGCCACGCCGTCGCCGTTCACATCGGCCTCGACCACCCCGGCCGCCGACCGCAGCTGGCCGCGGACGGCGGTGAAGCCGGCCCCGCCGATGAAGGTGAAGGCCTGGTTGCCGTCCGCCGCGATGTTGTTGGCGTCGATTTCCGACAGGTCGAACTTGTCGAAGCCGCTGACGAAGTCGGCGACACTGTCGATCTTGGCGCCGGCCACCCAGGAATCGAGCACCGTGCCGTAGCGCAGCGTGTCGTTGCCGGCGCCGGCGGTGATGGTATCGGCCCCTCGGCCGCCACGGATCGAATCGGCCTCGGTGCCAGCGTCGATCTTGTCGTCGCCCAGCCCGCCATCGATCGTATCGGCGCCGGCGCGGCCGTTCAGGATGTCGGCACCGATGTTGCCGGTGATAGTGTCGCCGGCGCTGCTGCCGTGGAACGTCACCGTTTCCATGTTGTAGGCGTCGACATAGAAATTGCCGGAGGTCGACCGCACCTGGAAGGTCGGCGATCCGCCGGCGAACAGCTGCACCGACTGGGTCTCGGCCGAGGCATCGACCACCAGGGCATCGGTGCCCGCACCGCCATCGACCAAGTCAGTCCCGGAGCCCGCGGCCGTGGGGCGGGTCTTGGCATTGATGCTGTCGTTGCCGGTGCCGGTGTCGATGTCGTCGGCCTGGCTGCCGCCCGTGATCACATCGTTGCCGGCGCCGGTGGTCAGGGTGATGCGCTCGAGACCGAGGATCGAGGTCAGCCCCGCCGCCGCGATCGAGGTCGTGGTCCCCAGGGTGAAGGTGACGCCCGAGATCAGCCCGCTCAGATCGGCCTCCCAATGGTCGATGCCGGCGCCGCCACTCACGGTTCCGCCGCGAGTGCCGGTCTGGATGAAGTCGGCGCCCGCGCCGCCGGTGAACTGCACCGTCTCCATGTTGTAGGCGTCGACGTAGAAATTGCCGGAGGCCGACCGCACCTGGAAGGTCGGCGACCCGCCGGTGAACAGCTGCACCCCCAGGGTCTCGGTCGCGCAATAGACCACCAGCGTGTCGCTGCCGACGCCGCCGTCGACCACATCGGTGCCGGACCCCGCCACCGTCGGCCGCGACCTGGCGTTGATGGTGTCGTTGCCCAGGCCGGTGCGGATGTCGTCGGCCTGGGTGCCGCCGATGATGATGTCGTTGCCGGCACCGGTGGTCAGGGTGAGGCGCTCGAGGTTGAGGATCGAGGTCAGCCCCGCCGCCGCGATCGACGTGGTCGTGCCCAGCTGGAACGCCACGCCCGAGACCAGCCCGCTCAGATCGGCGTTCCAGAAGTCGATGCCGGCGCCGCCATCCACTGTCCCGCCGCGGGTGCCGGTCTGGATCGAATCGGCGCCGGAGCCGCCGGTGAACTTGATCACCTCCATGTTGTAGGCGTCGACGTAGAAATTGCCGGAGTTCGAGCGGACCTGGAAGGTCGGCGACGCGCCGGTGAACAGCTGCACCGCCTGGGTCTCGGCCGCGGCATTGACGATCAGGGTGTCGGTGTCCAGCCCGCCGTCGACGAAATCGGTCCCGGAGCTCGCCACCGTCGGCCGCGTCTTGGCGTCGATGGTATCGTTGCCCTCGCTGGTCGAGATGCTGTCGGCCTGGGCGCCGCCGGTGATCGTGTCGTTGCCGGCGCCGGTGGTCAGGCTGATGCGCTCGACGCTTAGGATCGAGCTCAGCCCCGCCGCGGCGATCGACGTGGTGGTCCCCAGGGTGAAGGTGACGCCGGTGAACAGCCCGCCCAGATCGGCCAGCCAATAGTCGATGCCGGCGCCGCCGTTCACCGCCCCGCCGCGCTCGCCGGTGTTGATCGAATCGTTGCCGGAGCCGCCGGTGAAGTTCACCGCCTCCATGTTGTAGGCGTCGACGTAGAAATTGCCGGTGGTCGACCGGACCTGGAAGGTCGGCGACCCGCCGGTGAACAGCTGCACCGCCTGGGTCTCGCCGGAGCAGTTGACGACCAGCGTGTCGAAGCCGGTTCCGCCATCGACCACATCAGTGCCGGAACCGGGGGGCGTCGGCCGGGACCCGGCGTTGATGATGTCGTTACCGGCCAGGCCGTTGATCGTGTCCGCGGCGCTGGTCCCGACCAAATTGTCGGCGCCTGCGGTGCCATTGATGATCGCCATTGAAAAACCTCCCCAAGGCCAGCGGCCCGCCGATGCCGTCGAAACTGCTCGCGGCCCCTCGGTCTGACAGGGATGGGCTCAACTGCGCCATGGTGACATCATACGCCCGAACACCAGGCTATGCGTGGATTTGCCTAAAATATTTTGTATCCGGAATGACCGGTTGCGGCCCATCCGGTCATAAGGCCAGGAGGGTGGTCCTTGAAGAATATACCTCATAGAACGTGTAGTTTATTCAACACCTATGAAGCGTTGTTGTTGAATCCTGTTGACTTGATCCGGGCGAGTGTGAAAGCCTGTGTCCTGTCGATCCTGCCCGGGATCGCGCCGCGGCAATTTTCAGTGAAGCTTGCGCCGCGTCACCAAACGCTAAGCGCCACGACCGGGTTCGTGGTCTCGAGGAGTCGAAGCCCATGTCTCTCATCTGCGATCCCGGCTGTCGCGGCCAAGCCTGAGCCGCCCCTCTTCATCCCTTCCATAACGGCGCCCCGGCCGACTGATCCGCGCTCCCTGATCGGGTTCGATGCGCGACCGGCCTTGCGAGTGCGCCTGTTCGTTCGAGGATTGTCCCGAATGCTCGTCCAGATCCTGCGATGGTCCCTGCTGGCCGGTGCGGCCGCAATCGTCATCGGCAACTACGCCCGCGCCGAGGAGCCGCTGACCATCGGCTATCAGAGCACGGTCGAGCCGGCGAAGGTGGCGCAGGCCGACGGCCTGTACGAGAAGGCGATCGGCCGCCCGATCGAATGGCGCAAATTCGACAGCGGCGCCGACGTCATCGCCGCCATCGCCTCGGGCGGGGTCCAGATCGGCTATGTCGGGTCCAGCCCGCTGGCCGCCGCGGCCAGCCGCGAGCTGCCGATCCGCACCATCCTGGTCGCCATCGGGATCGGCGACGCCGAGGCGCTGGTGGTGCGCAACGGCGCCGGCATCGACAAGCCGGCTGACCTGGCCGGCAAGGCGGTGGCCGTGCCCTTCGTCTCGACCACCCATTACAGCCTGCTGGCGGCGCTGAAGCATTGGGGCATCGACCCGGCCTCGGTCCGCATCCTGAACCTGCGGCCGCCGGAGATCGCGGCGGCCTGGCTGCGCGGCGACATCGACGCCGCCTATGTCTGGGACCCGGCGCTGGGCAAGATCAAGGAGAGCGGCACGGTCCTGGTCACCTCGACCGAGGTCGCGTCCTGGGGCGCGCCGACCTTCGACGCCTGGATCGCCCGGGCCGACCTGATCGACTCGGACCCCAAAGCGGTGCAGGCCTTCGCCGACGTGACCCTGAAGGAATACGCGGCCTACCGCGCCGACCCGAAGGCGTGGGGCGTGGAATCGGAACAGGTCGCCAAGATCGCGAAGCTGACCGGGGCGAAGCCGGAGGAAATCCCGGCCCTGCTGCAGGGCAGCGTCTTTCCGGTGAAGGCGGAGCAGGCCGGCCCGGCCCTGTTGGGCGGCGGCACGGTCAAGGCGATCGCGGACACTGCAGCTTTTTTGAAGGAGCAGGGTAAGATCGACCAGGCGCTGGAGGATTACGCGCCCTATGTCGATGCCCGTTTCGTCGCTGCGGCAACAGTGACGAACTAAACCGGGCGCAGGAGAGGCCCATGTCGGTTCTGGCGGTGAATGCCGTTTCGGTGACCTATCCTGCAGCGGATGGCGACATCCGCGCGCTGGACCGGATCACCCTCGCGATCGAGCCGGGCGAATTCGTCGTGGCCCTCGGCCGGTCGGGATGCGGCAAGACCACGCTGTTGAACCTGATGGCGGGCTTCCTGGCGCCAGAGGCAGGGACGGTCACACTCGGCGGCGTTCGTGTGACCGGACCTGGGGTGGAGCGGGGCGTCGTCTTCCAGGACGACGCCCTGTTCCCCTGGCTTGACGTGCTGGGCAATGTCGGCTTTGCGCTGCGGCTGCGCGGGATCCCCCCGGCCGAGCGCGACGACCGGGCCCGGCGCATCCTGCGGCTGGTCGGGCTGGAAGGTTTCGAGCGGCAGCAGCTGTGGGAGCTGTCGGGCGGCATGAAGCAGCGGGTTGGCCTGGCCCGGGCGCTGGCCGCCGACCCCGAGGTGCTGCTGCTGGACGAACCGTTGGGCGCGCTCGACGCGCTGACGCGGGAGCGGATGCAGGAGTTGCTGCTCGACCTGTGGCACCGCACCGGCAAGAGCCTGTTCCTGATCACCCACAGCATCGAGGAAGCCCTGTTCCTGGCGACCCGGCTGATCGTGATGTCACCGCGGCCCGGCCGCATCGTGGAGGATCTGCGGCTGGATTTCGGCCGCCGCTACTGTACCGGCGAGCCGGCGCGCCGGATCAAGTCCGACCCCGGCTTCATCGCCCTGCGCGAACAGGTGATGGACCTGATCTTCGAGCGTGAGGCGGCCTGAATTGGCGGATGTCGCGCTTCAGAAACCGGTGCCGTCCCCTGTCCGCAGGGCGCCGATCCGGCGCCGCCGCGGGACGAAGCTGATCAGCCTCGCCACGGTGGCGGGCCTCCTCCTGGTATGGGGGATCGTCGCCAATCTCGGCCTCGTCCCGCCCCTGTTCCTGCCGACGCCGCAGGCGGTTCTGCACAAGCTGATCACCACGGCATCCGTCGGATTCGCCGATGCGACGCTGCTGCAGCATCTGGCCGCCAGCCTGGGCCGCGTCTTCGCCGCTTTGGCGCTGGCGCTGGTGGTCGCGATCCCGGTCGGCATCGCCATCGGCACCAGCCGGGTGGCGCATGGCATCCTGGACCCGCTGATCGAGTTCTACCGGCCGATCCCGCCGCTGGCCTATCTGCCGCTGATCGTGATCTGGTTCGGCATCGGCGAGACCTCGAAGATCCTGGTGATCTTCCTCGCCATCTTCGCCCCGATCGCGATTGCGACCGCCGCCGGGGTGCGCGCCGTGCCGCCCGACCGGCTGCGCGCCGCCCGCTCGCTCGGCGCCACGCGTGGCCAGCTGCTGCGCCACGTCATCCTGCCGAACGCGCTGCCGGAGATCCTGACCGGGGTGCGCATCGGCCTCGGCGTCGGCTGGTCGACCCTGGTGGCCGCCGAGCTGGTCGCCGCCACCAGCGGCCTCGGCTTCATGATCCAGAGCGCGGCGCAGTTCCTGGTCACCGACGTGGTGGTGCTGGGCATCCTGGTGATCGCCGTGGTCGCCTTCCTGCTGGAATATCTGCTGCGCCTGCTGCAGCGTCGGCTGACGCCCTGGCACGGGCGCGGCTGACACCCGATTCCGGATCGAAACAACGCCAACAGAGAGGTCCCGCCATGCCCGACAGCCTGTCGACCCTCCTCTCCGTCCAGCCCTTGAATCCCGCCATCGGTGCCGTGGTGCGCGGCATCGACCTGGCGCAGCCGCTGGGCGACGCCACCATCGCCGCGATCAACCGCGCCCTGCTGCAGCATCACGTGCTGTTCTTCGAGGACCAGGAGCTGAACCCGGCGGCGCAGCGCGACTTCGCCGCCCGCTTCGGCGCGCTGCACGTCCACCCGGTGTATCCGCATGTGAAGGAGGTGCCGGAGATCATCATCCTCGACACCCATCCGGACAACCAGCCGGACAACGACAACTGGCACACCGACGTCACCTTCATCGAGACCCCGCCGCTGGGTGCGGTGCTGGCGGCGAAGCAGCTGCCGCCCTTCGGCGGCGACACCAGCTGGTCCAGCACCATCGCCGCCTTCGAGGCGCTGGCGGCGCCCTGGCAGGGCTTCCTGACCGGGCTGACGGCGCTGCACGACTTCGCCAAATCCTTCCCGCCGGAGCGCTTCACCGCGCCGGAGGAGCGCGAGCGCTGGCAGATCGCGCGCGACAAGAACCCGCCGGTGATCCACCCGGTGGTGCGCACCCATCCGGCGACCGGCCGCAAGGGCCTGTTCGTCAATGAGGGCTTCACCACCCGCATCCTCGGCTTCTCGGTCAAGGAGAGCGACGCGGTGCTGCGCTTCCTGTTCGACCACGTGGCCAAGCCGGAATTCACCGTGCGCTGGCGCTGGAAGGCGGGCGACGTCGCCTTCTGGGACAACCGCTGCACCCAGCACTACGCCCTGGCCGACTACCTGCCGAACCGCCGGGTGATGCACCGCGCCACCATCCTGGGCGACCGGCCGGTGTGACCGGGGTCGCTTCGCCGTGGCATGGCGGCATGCCGCCGCTGCATTTCGAGATCGACGGCATTCGCTCTAAATGCCCTGAAGATGACGGCCTGTCCGGACAGTCGGACGGCTGAAGATTCTAGCAGGAGCAGCGAATGCCTTCGGATCGGCCCGAGCAGGATCCACCAGTGCCGCGCATGGATGCCTGGATCGAATCCCTCACCAGCATGTCGCGGGGCCGGATCAGCGACGACAGGCTGGCCGGCTCGTCAAGAGGATCGGACCGGCCGGCTACGCCGCAGGATCTGGTCGAGAACTGGCGCGCGGCCAAGAAGGATGTTCTCGCCTATGCCGACGAGCTGCAGTGGTACGACCCGGCAAAGGGCCAAGCCCTCAAATCCAAGATCGATACTTTGTTCAGCACCTACTTCAAGCACAATCTCTCCGGCGGGCTATCGAAACTCGGAAAAGGAAAGGGAAAGGAAAACGAGAACCGCGAGCGGATGCGGCAGATGGCGGAAGCCTATCTGCGGAGCCTCACGGAGTATACCGCGACCTGGGGAGAAGATTGGCAGGATGAGGTCGAGGAGACGAGGCAGATTCTGACGGCGCCGCTGGCGGCTATCGAGCGATATTGCCAGTCCATCACGCCCTTCTACAGTGAAGGCAGCGGGCAATAGGACGGGCGGCGGCACGGTCGCGATGCCGCCTATCCCTTCACCGCGCCGCCGACCAGGCCGGCGACGATGTGGCGCTGGGCCAGCAGGAAGAAGGCGATCGCCGGCGCCAGGGTCAGGGTGACGAAGGCCAGGATCTTGTTCCACTCGGTGGAATACTCGCCCTGGTAGTTCATGATGCCGAGCGGCCAGGGGTACATCTCCGGCGTGTTGAACATGATCAGCGGCAGCAGGTAGCTGTTCCAGCTGGCAACCAGGGAAAACACCGCCACGGTCGCCAGGATCGGGCGCGACAGCGGCAGCGTGATCCGCAGGTAGAACTGGAAATAGCCGCAGCCATCGACCCGCGCCGCCTCCCACAACTCGTGCGGCAACTGGCGGAAGAAGCCGCGCAGCATCAGGATCGCCATGCCCAGGCCGAAGGCGACCTGCGGCAGCACCACGCCCCAATAGGTATCGAGCAGGCCGAGGTCGCGGACCCGGATGAACAGCGGCAGCATCGCCGTCGCCGCCGGGAACATCAGCCCCAGCAGCAGGTAGTTCAGCAGCATGCGGCTGCCGAAGAACACGACATGGGCGAAGATGAAGGCCGCCATCGACCCGACGATCAGCACCAAGCCGACGGTCAGGCTGGCGATGACGGCGGAGTTGAACAGCATGCGCCACAGCCGCGCCGAGCCCAGGATCTCCCAATAGACCGGGCCGTCCCAGCTGATCGGCAGGCCCAGCGGGTTGACCCGCAACTCGCCCAGCGCCTTGAACCCGCCCAGCGCCGCCGCGATCAGCGGCACCAGCACGATGCCGGCGACCGCCAGCAGGGCCAGGTATTGCGGCAGGAGCGAGGGGCGGAGCGTGCGCGCAGCCATGGCCTTCCTAATCCCCGCGCATCAGGGTGCGGCGGTATACGAACGAGAAGGTGACGCAGATCAGGAACAGCACCACGCCGACGGCGCTGCCGAAGCCGATCTCCATCCGCATCTGGCCGAAGGTGTAGAGATAGGTGACCAGCGAATGGGTGGCGTTGGACGGGCCGCCCCGGGTCAGCGCCATCACCATGTCGAACAGCTGCAGCGCCCCGACCACCGAGAAGAACACCGACAGCCGGATGGTCGGGAACAGCATCGGAATCTTGATCCGGCGCACGATCTGCCAGGGCGAGGCGCCGTCGATCCGGGCCGCGTCGATGATCTCGTGCGGGATGCTCTGCAGCCCGGCGATGTAGATCATCATGTGGAAGCCGAAATACTTCCACACCACCAGCACCAGCACCGCCCCCATCGCCAGGGTGCGGTCGGCCAGGACGAAGGGCGCCTGGGCACCGAACCAGCCCCAGATCAGCGCCACCGCGCCGTATTGGCCATCATAGAGGAACTGCCAGATCAGCCCGGTCGCGACCTCGGCCAGGATGTAGGGCAGGAAGAACACCATCCGGAACGCCACCCGGCCGCGCAGCTTCTCGGCCAGCAGCAGCGCCATGGCCAGGGCCAGCGGCAGCTGGATCGCCAGCGACACTGCGATGATCAGCCCGGTGTTGGTCAGGGCCGACCAGAAGGTGCGGTTGCGCAGCAGTTGCTCGAAGTTGCGGAACCCGACGAAATCCTGCGGGCTGCCGTAGCCGTTCCATTTGAACAGGCTGTAGAAGCCGGCCTCGCCCATCGGCAGGATCACGAAGATCGTGAACAGGGCGAGGGCCGGCACCAGCATCAGCACCACCGGCGCCACCTGCGACCGCAGTGCCACCCGGCGGCGCCGACGGACGGCGGCCCGGTCGAGGCCAGGGGCTGTTACGGCGATCGTCATCGGCTTGACGTCCCGAAGGCCAGCGCCGAACGAGTCCCCCCTCCCCTCGCGGGAGGGGGGTAGGGGGAGGGTG